>NZ_JBHFKT010000034.1:0-55320 GCF_042879335.1 Photorhabdus sp. RM96S
ATTCGACCATAAAACGTATCGAAGAAGAAATGTTGTAGAAAGATGTTTTGGTCGACTCAAAGAGCATCGTCGCATCGCCACCCGTTATGAAAAGACAGCAAGAAATTATATTGCTATGGTGAAATTAGGTTGTATCCGCTTATTTCTTAAGGTCATTATTTAATTGAGGGACACAACCTAATTGGGGTTGCTTGACAGTTGCAGTAGAACTTTTAAATATCGCGCTCTAACTCAAAAATCAGATACAACAATTCACTAATAAATAACCTTGCTAAGATTCGTTATTATTTATTCAACGTTTTATAAAAAACGCAACAATATAATTAAAAAATATTTTCATATGTAACTAATTCATATTTTTAATAATTTTAATTTAAATATACAAAAAATTAATTATATTGCGATGTTATCATTTATGTGATTTGAAATATAAACGAAAAATAAAGGAGATAATTATGACTACAACTACAGAGCAAATAAATGTTGACTATCTAATATTCACTAATATAAATAACAATAATATGTAACTATCACCTAAATAAAGTAATGCAAAATGACATCTGCCTTCGACTCGACCGTATGTGCGGGAACCCCCGCGGTAACTGAATACGTTCGTACCTACAGTTATGGTCTTTAGGTCGAGGAGAATGTCAAATCTGTATCGACAAACGACAAACAGCTTTTCGCAGCGCGAAGGGTTTCGCTTAAAAACAGGCAAGGATCATTGCAATGGCTTATATATCCAAAGACTTCACGAATCTGCTCAATACCCTGATAGATGGACAGATTGAGGCAGCAAGTCGTCAGACAGAATGGTTTAACATGAGGCCTGATGAGCGTGCCGACTACATCAGGCAGGTAGACGAGCGGTTACAGGAAATGCAGCAGAGTACGCTGAGTGTGCTGGCTGCCCAGCATTTTCAGATGCAGGATAACCCCGTTTCTGTTGGCGACCAGTTGCAGACATTGCAGCAAAGACGGCAGCAGATGAACGATGTGCCCGGCACACCGGCGATCAACGCCTACAAGCAGCAACTGGACCGCGACATCCTGCTATACAGCCGACAGCAGATGGCCATAACGCACTTTGACAGCACTTGGCGTAAGGCTTTGACCATGCTCAATTCCGGCGGCTCTAAGACCTTGAAGACGACGACCCTGAGGGAGAACGCGGCGGGCAAGCAGGCTAAGCTGGATACCGAGATCAAGCGTCTGGAACAACAACTGACTATACAGGTGGCTACCTCCACGTTCAGCCCAAAATACGTGACGCTGTTTTCCGAACTACAGGCCTACAAGGAGGTCAATGCCCGCTACAACGCCTTACTCAAAGCATCCTCTACGGAAGAGGCCGCAGCTCTCGGCGGGCTGACCACGGTGCCTCCGGCCTCCGATGATCTGCCGGTAAATATTTCGTTGCTGATGATGGAGGAGCGCCCTGGCTACATCCGCATGAACGTCGCACTAGTTAATGCCAGCACCGATGGCCGCTTCAAAGATTTCTTCCTGGAGAATGGCAGATTAGTTGTGTCGGCGGACAGGGTATTCAACTTCTCCTTCGGTACCGCAGCCCGCTCCCTAGCCTGGCAACAACAATACCGGCTCAAGAGTGAGCTGCCATCCTTTCGCTCGCCGACCTATGCGCCAATTCGCTCGGTGCTGGTCAAAACCGAGTTCGTTGAGAAGTTCTTCGCCAACTACCTGGTTTCGGAAAGCACCTTGCGTGAAGGCTTCAAGGCGCAGTTGCTGGGTAACGGTCACAAAATGCTGCTGACCAGCGTTGACCGCAAGGTGCCGAATCAGGTCGGGATTCAGGTATCCGGCCAGGTTTCGAATACCACCATCACCCGTGAGGTACCATTGGCAAGCGCCTTGAGTGACCTGATCAACCAGAATGCTGATATCGCTAGCTTCCAGACTATCGGCCTGGAGGGGTTTCGCCAGAATGGTTACCACCCGGACCGTGACGGGCTTTTCGTTAATATCCATGAGCTGGAAGGTTCGGTCGGTTTTGCCAGTCGTCAGTATTTGTTGGAAATGCCCCAGGGCAACGGTTACCTATCCGCGACGCCCTTTGGGGTGATGAGCGTTGACGACGACAAGGTCAGCAGCAGTCACTTGAGCAAGGCGCAGACCGACATACTGTATCAATACAACGCCGCATTTTTCGAGAAGCTGGAGCAACTGCGTGAAGGCGGTACGAAGGTCAGTCGTCTGTTTAAAGGCAGCGAAGATCGCAAGGCGTTCGAGCAGCAGTTGGTACGTTTGCTTGAGCGTAACCACATCACCCCCGCAGGGGTGTTGGCGCCGGAGTATTTCCGTAACAACATGCGTGATATCAAGGGTAATAACCTAAACAAAGCGCTGTGGGAACAGGCGTTTGCCGCTTCGGTTTGGCGAAGCAGTGATAATGATCCGCTACTGTTTGGGCTGGCAACGAGATTGGTGAAGAACCGGGCTGTGGTTAAGGTCTTGCAAAATGGCTATGTGCAAAGTGACATTGCCCAGGCCAGAGGGCTATTGGCACCGTTGTACGAACAATGGCGCATTCGGGCCATCGAAGCGGAAATCCAGCGGGTCGCTAGCGCCAATGCGGCACAGCATCCAAGCAATCCGAAAGTACATGTTTTCGATCAAGCCGCGGTTGAGCACTCGCTGGACGACAAACTGCTCATCCTGTTACTGACTGGTCCCCAGGGCCTTGAGAGCGCCGATGCGCAACTGCGCCCGGCGGTTGAGGCGGCGCTGTTGAGCAATGAGGGCAGGAGCTTGCGCAAACAGGTCTTGTTCCATGCCTTGTTTCTGGTAGCCAATAGCTTTTCCAAGGTCTCGGTCCCGGTCAATCCTCACGCTGCGCTGGGTGCCGGCAAGGTCATGATCAATAACCGGTTGAATCAGCCCGATCCGTATCTGCTCCTCAATACCGGCCTTGAGGAGCAGACGTATCACGAGGATTCTTACCTGATCAAGGACGATAAGTACCACAGCTACAACCAGTACCGTCCGGACCCGAAGAATGACGCCACACGCTACATGAATGACCTGGACACCCCGTTCGTGGGGGGGATTTCCGGGATCACCCAGACCGTCAGCAATGCCTTGCCGGAATTGTTCGGTGGCGCATTGAGCGTCAAGCAGTATTGGCAATTCCAGATGGCTAATGCGGCATTCATGATTCGTAACGGCTATCACTCGTTCTTCGAAACCCTCTATGTCGCTGCGCGTTACGAACCGGAGGGTGCGAACAGTATCGGCAAGGACATGTTGCAGATGTTCGACAAGTACCGCGCCGAAGGCAGCAAGAGAGAGTTGCAGGGTGAACTGTATGACGGAGTGATGGCGCGGGTCTTGCCGATCATTAATCAGGGCTTGCCAGCGGCTGACGAATTCCATCCACCGCGTTTTACCTACATGGGTCCAAGGCCGGCGCTGCTGGGGCAGGCGGTGAAGGATCTCGAACTCAAGGCTGGGCTGGTGTCTGTAGGTGATGGATTTGAGCCCCGACAAGGCAGTGACGACATCCATCAGTTTGCCTCTGATCCTGCACTGTTCGCCAAAACCCACACCATGAGTGCTGAGGTGCTGGTCAGGTCGGGGCGCCTCCCGGCAGAGGGGAGTGCCCAGTTGGTGAAGGTCGGGTCAGGCTTATACGAGCTCGAATACACTGAACAAAACGCCAATAGCATATCCTCAAGCAGCGTGTCGGCGTACTTCCTCGGCTACAATGGCCCGAACCAGGCCAATGCGGTACCCGCCTATGTGGACATTCCCAAGCATGCGGCCGCAGGGAGTTTTCTGTTCACAGGGACACTGTCGGGCGGCTCGTTGGTGGTGACCAGCCTCGACGCCAATACCTACCGGGTTTACCACGATGGCCGATTCAACAGCTCGCTGCTGTATGACAATGTGGTGATGGCGGTCGACTACAAGGATTACCAGATATCCGGTACCACTGAGGGCCTTGCTGCGGCGTACATGCAGTACGTCAATGGCGAGTGGCAACTGGTGTTCCAGCGCCAGGAATATCAACGAGATGGACAGATGGTCTGGCCGAAGTTGCGCGGTGGTGTGGAGCCACTCTCGATTCAGGTCGCCGGCAGTCAGGTGATGGAGCGCAACCAGGTCGAATTCGCCACTTACCGCGAGCAGGTTCACCAACAACTGAAAACGGTGGCGACGCAGTTTGGGGTGTCGGTCAAAGGAGTTACCGACGGCGTCTACACAGAGGGGGCGTTTTCTCCTGGGCATCCGGCAATTGCCGCATGGACCCGGTTGCGCGAAGCGGTTCAGGCCAAGGTCAAAGCCAACATTGACCAAGTGGCGGACAAACGCTACCAGCTCCAGGAAGCACGACGTACCTCAAGTGATACGGCCTTGATCGATCAGCAGATCAAGCAACTCAATCTTACACAGGACTACTACAGGGCGCAGTACGATCCAGTATTGCGTGAAGCCAGTTCTGTCGAAAAGACTTGGCTCTGGCAGCAGATCAAAGCCAAAGATGGCAGCGTTGCGGTGGTACAGATTGACGATACGGCCATTCAAGGCGAGGAGCGCACCAGCAGCGTGGGAGAACGTTACGCGGCCTCCGAGGCCTATCAGCGCGGGGCACAGGATAGCGGGTTCAATGATGGTTTGCGTAACTTCCGAGAGATCAAGATCCCCGGAGTGGATGACAAAATGTCGGTTCTGGAGATGAAACGCCTGTTTCTTGAAGGAAAGCTTACCCATGAGCAACGGGGTGCCTTGAGCGGTCGCATCACCGAAATCAGCCAGGCCGAGTACATTGATAAGGTACTGCGACAGACCGCAATGTTCAGTGAGGACTTCCATGACGCCGGCAGTGTCTTCGACCGCTTAGTACCACAGGACTTTTATCTGTCGCTGGTCGGTGACCGAACCGGTGGCCGTTGCTACCCTTTGGTCAGGACCATGGCTGTGGCATTGGCGGGTGGTGGAGAGGCCGGCGTCAATAGCTTGGTACAAAAGCTGTTTTTCGCCTCCGCTGACCCGCAGGCGGGCAGCTCCACGCTGCTCAAGAATAGCCTGATCAATCTGCACTACAATGTTGAGGCCGTTCAGGCTTCCACGGAGCTGGGCCAGTTCAATTTGTCCGAGGTGGTGTCGCGACTGGCCGCAACAACCGGCACCTCGATGTTTGCACTCAATACCCAGAATCACTCGATGATGGTAGGGAGCACTGTCACGGCCGAAGGCCGTCGCTACTACTTCTATGACCCGAATGTCGGGATCTTTGCTTTCAACAACACCAAGAGTCTGTCCAGGGCTATGGAGCAGCACTTGGTGGTGCGCGGGCTGGCCGCGCACTATGACTCGTTCGGCAGCAAATCGGCGCCAGCCTTCAACCTGATTGAGATCGATACCGGCAAGATGGCTGAGGTACCAGTGGGTAATGGCCTAAACGTGTCTGACCTGACCCGAATCGAGGAACTGTCCAGTGTCATCGGGCAACGGCGGCAGGTCGAGCAGGTGGTGAGTGTACAAGAGCGGGTCATGGAAGACTTGCGACTGAGTCCTGCACTGAAGACCTTTGATGCCGAGCAATGGGGCGCACGGTTCGAAGTCGCCAGCACCCGGCTGGCGCGAGAGCACCAACTGGACAGCCGCTGGCTACCGATTATCGCTACGACGGAAGACCAGGGGAAAGGCAGCTACCGGGTCCAGTTCATTAACCGTGACCAACCCGAGCAGACCCGCTGGTTGATCACCGACGATAGCACCTTTGTCGAATTCCGGCGCTTCGTCGATGAGCGCATGGGTGTACTGAACGAGCACTTTACCCTAGAGCACGGCCGGATACGGCCTCGCGGCGGAGTTGGCGAGGCCGCTCCGGTGGATGGGCTGAACGCCGGGTTTGCGGTTCAGACGCTGATCCAGTGGTTTGCCGACAAGAACCGCCACGATGCGGCAAGCGGAGTGAATTCGCCTGATCTGGCCACCGCGCTCAAGGTCCACAGCTACCTCAACTTGGTCCAGATGGCTCACGGTGGTGTACAGGATATAGCCAAGGTCACCGCGTTGGTGCGTACGGCGCTGCGCGGTGAAGTGGTGGCCGCCGAAACCTCGTTAAAGGACTTTGCTTCGAACCTGGGCCACACCGTCAACGAAGGTGCCGGTGTGTTGTTTGGCGGAGCTATGGTCGGTCTGGATGCTTATGAACTGGCCTACGCTGAGAACGATGTGCAGAAGGCGGTGTTCGGTACCCAGCTAGCGTTCGACTCGGCGAGCTTCGTCACTGGTACAGCCGGGGTGGGGGCTGGTTTGGTCGGTGCTTCGACGGCCGGGGCGGTACTCGGTGGAGCCAGCGTGATCCTTGGCGGGCTCGCTGTGGGCTTTACGGCATTGGCTCAAGCCTTTGGTGCAGTCGCCGAGGATGCCAAGGCGGTAGGCCGTTACTTTGATACGGTCGACAAGGCGTACAAAGGCAATGGCTATCGATATGACAACGAGAAAAAGGTGCTGGTACCTCTTGCCGGGGCGGTAGTCAAGAGCCTTGACTTGCGCAGGAACCAGATCAGCTTCGACAGCCAGTACATCTACCGTACCCATTCGGGATCTACCGGTTCGGGGAAAATCAATTACTTCTTCTGGGTCGGTGACTTTCCGCGAATGGTCCACGATCGTGGTCAGGCTATCGAAGTGCGTAGCGGTATTGGTTACAAGGATATCTCCCGGCCTCTTGAACACGGCGACAGCAATGTCGTGATCCTGCCGGGCACACCTAAGTCCTACATCAGCTACGAATACATGTTGCTCCCTGGCGCCACCACACGCCATGATGCTGGTTTCGACGTGATACGCAGGCTAGAGGAAGACAAGCGGTTTGACTACGACTTCTATATCTTTCCGGGGGAGGAGACAATCCGCAGGATTCATCATGAGTACGTCGACACCCCAATCGAGGTGATACTCGATCAGCGCAACCGGCAACTGGTGGTGCCCGAGCTACCCAAAGAGCTACACGGCTTTTTGCGCTACGAGATCAAGGGAGCGGGTGGCGAGTACCTGATCGGCCTCAACGAAGGCACCCAAGTTAAGCTCACGAGCGATAGCGCCAGTGCATTGTCGCGCTGGATCATCGATAGCAGTCAGCTCGCCAGTGACAGCATCAGCGTGTCGAAGAACCAACTGGTGGTCGGCGGGGTGGTAGTTGAACTCGATCCGACCCAGAACGGGCAGGTATTGGTGGTCAACGGCAAGGGAGAGGTGCGCGAAGTTGACTTTGCTGGCCTGACAACTCAGGTGGTAAGCGAAGATGCGAGTAAGTGGCAGGTGCCCGGCCAGCAAATTGAGCAGCACCTGAGTGATCTGGCCAAAGCGCATCAGTTGCACGGGCAGTACGTAGTGGTGGAGAACTACAGCCACAACGGGCGAGATGTTGGTCGAGCGTTTTACGATGTAGGCAAGGAGCGGATGTTGTTCACCAACACCACCCACGAACAGACCAGACATGCCCAATTGGGTGTGGTGATGGGGGACTATGCCTATTTCTACGACGCCGACAATGCGGCGGCGTGGCGGGTAGACATCGCCACCGGACAGGTCGATGCGCAGTTTGAGCCATGGTTTAATCAAAATGCGGGTAAGATCAGTCGGCTATGGCAGGAGGGGGATGCGGTCTACCTGGCACGCCGTTATCGACTAAAAGAGAAGGAGGCTGAACTAGAGAAGGAAGCTGAGCTGTGCTATCGGATCCTCGATGATCGAATGGAGTTGGTTAGTGCGGTGGGTGATGATGCGCTGCTCCAGCTTTTAGCACGTACTAGCCAGCATAGTGATGAGCTCAAGACTATACTCAAGGGCTACTACGAGAGCAAAAGTATACAGCGTGAGACTCCGACGTATATATTAGGCGCACGGCTGATCCAGCCGACCAGTGCGGCGCTGGTCACTGTGTTCGGCGTGGATGCGGCTGGCGTGGCGCACCGCTACTGGATACGTCCCGGCGACGGGACACTGATCAAGCCGAATCTGGCGCCACTGGCAGATCAGACCTCGCACTTTAAAGAGTACGAACAAACCCGCAGTGCCTGGCCGATCCCGGCCGACCTGGTGTTAGCGGGGAGCATGTCGCAGCCCGGCGGCAAGGAAGTGTTTTTCTTCTACAGTAAAGAGCAAAAGGCCCTGTTCCGACAGGAAGGTCCCGGGCAGGCTGTTCTCGACGCCAGCCATCCCACAGCATTACGCATCAGTACTCCAGCGTTAGCCAACCTGGTCAATCTGAACGGCAGCCTGCTTGCCATCACTGAGGATGGGCGTGTGGCCCGGCTCGATGCACTGGGGCAGCTTAGCTACGAAGCGGTCAACGAGCATTGGCTCAAGGGACGTACCCACTGGTGGCAGGACCTGGCTAGCGTCGCTGACGGCAGAGCTACTCTGGCAGTGTTCGGGGTCAAGGGTACCGACGGCAAGAGCCTGCTGCCAGTGTGGTACCACAACGGTCAGGTAGTCGTGGCTTCGGCCCCCCTGCAAGACAAGCGTTTGCAGTTCTTGGGTTTTGAAGCGGATGGCTCCGGTGCGCGACTGTTCGAACCCGCCAGCGGCAAGTTGTATCGTCAGCCGCCTATGACTGCCGATGCGCTGGCTGCCGCGTTCGGTACCGACGAGGTGCTTGAAGTTTCGCCACAGCTTCCCGCCGCCAGTGAGCTGGAGTCTGGACTGTACCTCAAGGCGGCGGAGCAAGTCGATGCCGGGCTACGCCTGACCACCGTCAAAGGCGAGATCCTATTGCGAACCAATGACGGCAAATTGCAGCTGGTTGCCGTCGACAAAGGCTGGCAACAGGACAACTTCGCTCGTCTGCCACAGGCACTTGCTAAGATCGCTGGTAAGTGGCGAGCCAAAGGCGTGCTGACCTTGCAAGGCGATGACACACAAGGCTGGTTCGATGTCGGCAGCGGTCAAGTGTTCTCCTGCGGTAGCATCCAGGCTAAAGACAATCTGCGTTTCATCGGAATTGCTGCCGGGAAGAAGGGCGCGTATGTGTACAGCCCAACGAACCAAGCACTGTACCGGGTCAAGGACGATGATGTGCAGAAGCTGAGTCATTACACTAGTGTCGAGCGTATTGGTTCGTCGCTGTTGATTCGGGGCGGGGGCGCGGATGGTCGCCGGGACGACTTGACCCCACCGCTGATCGCCGGTGTTGACAGTGTGGTGTTGCATGGCAGTGCCGATAACGATACCTACCGCCTCAGCCAAGAGATGTGGTCGCATTACCGCACGGTTATCATTGACAACGATGACCCGGGCCAGGCCCTGGACCGCTTGATCATGCCGGTGGCTGATGCGGAAAAAATCCTCGTGAGCCGCCATGATGATAATTTGATGCTGACTGACTCGGCTAATGGCACGACCTTGGTGATGCGCAAGGTGTTCGGTAGCCAGGCGATGACGCACCAGCATTTGCAAATCGAGCTGGAAGGTTCTTCGTTGGTGATGAGAGTGGACCATCTGGCCAAGAACTTTACTCAGAGGAGTTACGCCAAAGGGGGGCTGGTAGAGCTGTCTTGGGCCAGTAGACAACCCGTCATCATGCTTCATGAGATTCATTCCGTTGTTGCTGTCCCGGACACGGAGGGGCCGAGCCTAGCGAAGCTGAGCGGGGCTATGGCCTCGTTCCCTGATATCGGAGGTGCCCGCGAGCACCTGCCGCAAAACCGTCAGGCTATGCAGGCGGTGCTGGTGCCACCGCTGTCTTGAGTTAGCAGGAGAAACCACAGGAGGGGCGCAAAGCCCTTCCTGTCTCCGGACTCTGGTCGAATCATTTCTCTTGTAGTAGAAGCAGATCATGATCAAACCCATCGAAGGCTTACGGTCAAGTTATTGCAAGGTGGCGAATACATTCCTGATGTTTTCAGATGTGAACAATCGGCCTGCTTAAGTGATCCGCCAGCAGGTACTGGCATTGCGTGGATATGTGTTGCATCAGGTCGGGCTGAAAGGTGTTACTTGGAATAGTAAGATTGCGCATTTGTTGGAGTGTGAGTTGATGTTGTATATCGATGCTGAACCTGTCTTTTCTACATAAATTCCTTGTTACAAGATGGGGAATCTTTTTGAACTGAGGCAATCTTTTATAACTAACCCTATTCTTATTAATAATAAGAAAGCTGAGCAACCAATAATAAACAACATCGTGTTAATTAATTCATTGATTTTAGTTTGGATGGATTGACTGCTGCAATAGAACTTGTAAGTATTGCGTTCCAGCAAAAAAAGGACGCTTAAATTTTTAGGCATCCTAGCTTGGTAACCCTTATGTTCAATTCAATATCGAAATACTGAAAAGCTAAACTAACTACAGTTATATATTCGGGTTCTTGTATTGGTCGCCCGTTAAGTTTTTATCTCCCAACAAGCGCACTTTGAATTGGTGCCCGGAGGCGGAATCGAACCACCGACACGAGGATTTTCAATCCTCTGCTCTACCGACTGAGCTATCCGGGCAACGGGGCGCATTAAACCGTATTCAGCCTAAGTCGTCAATGCCTTTCTGATAAAAAATGATAAAAGCGGATTGATTGCTTTCTTTTTGCTCGGAATTTATGTGGTTGTTTATCTTAGGCTGATTTTTGTTAACTTAACGCACCATTTTTGCGGCATAAGGCAATAGCTAAAACATCTTCTGCCAGCAGTTTTGCCGTAGTGATATCACCAATATCCCGTTTGAGTAGTAGCTTACTCAGGCAACCTTCCAGAATCAGTTCCATCTGTTTAGCAACGAGTTCGCAATCTTCAATATCTAGTTGATGTAATAGCTCGGTGGTGTAACGGGAAGAACTCTGTTTTTGTAATTCAGCTAATTGATGGATAGGGTGGTCAGATTCAGGGAATGCGCTACAGGCCGCGATAAATAGACAGCCTGGGTAGCGTTTCTCCTTTACTTTTTCATCAAGGGCTGTGTAACGAGCCAGTAACTTCTGCTCTGGTGTCAGAGTTTCATCCAGTAATATCTGTCGCTGCCAGACTTCAATCTGTTGGCCGTGATAACGTAGGCAGTCATAAAGTAGAGCTTCCCGATCGGGCCAGAACTGCTTGAGATATTCGATATCCATGTTAAGCGAGCCAAAAAGTACCTCAGTTGTGATGGATAAGCCATGTTGCTCCAGTAAGTTTAAGGCATGACTAAGAACTTGTTCTCGTTGCATGGTGTTCTCCTTCTGAATCATTTTGGCAGATGTTGCAAATGCTCATTAAAGCGGGTTGCATCCATAAAACCATTTACCCGTGAATCGGGGATCTCTTTCCCCTGAGAATCAAAAAACAAAATAGTCGGCAATCCCCGAACGCTAAGTTTTTCTAAAAGCTGCTTCTGTTGCGGGCTGTTGTTCGTGACATTGGCCTGTAACAGTAAGGTATCACCTAGTTGTGACTGAACTTGTGGATCGCTGAAAGTATATTTTTCAAATTCTTTACAAGCGGTGCACCAGTCAGCATAGAAATCAAGCATAACGGTTTTACGGCTGTTTTGTGTCATTATCTGTTCTAATTCCTGCCAATTATTTATCTGGCGGAAATTTAGGCTGTGTTGCGGCTGTTGTGTAACCGTTGTGCCCCAAAACCAATCCTGTAATGGGCGGGTAGCTATCAGCATCAGAATTAACAATATCAGTTGTATGACTCGTACCCAACCGTTTTGGCTTCTAATCGTCAGAACAAATCCCCATCCCAGGAAACTGACTGCCAGTAGGCTCCATAATCGTATTCCCCATGCATCACCGATAACCCTTTCCAGCAGGAAAACGGGTAGCGCAAGAATAATGAAGCCAAAAGCTTCTTTAACATACTGCATCCAAGGCCCACTGCGTGGCAGGAGTTTGTGACCAAATAGGGTGACAGCAATGAGCGGTAATCCCATTCCCAAAGCGTAAAGATAAAGGGTTAGGCCACCTGCCACGGTATTACCACTTTGAGCAATGTAGAGCAGAATCGCACTTAAAGGCGCTGTAGTACAAGGAGAGCAAATTAATCCCGCTAACGCACCCATAGCGAATACACCGAAAAGTGAACCGTTTTTTTGCTGGTTACTCCAGTTGACTAAGCGCGTCTGAACAGCGGAAGGCAGTTGCAGAGAATAGAGGCCGAACATCGACAGTGCCAGCAGAATAAACAATACTGATAAGCCGATCAGTACATACGGATGTTGCAGTGCGGCCTGAAATTGTAGACCGGCAGCCGCTACAATCAATCCAAGTAGCGTATAGGTGACTGCCATGCCTTGAACATAGCTTAGCGCTAACCAAAATATCTGTCTCAGGCTTTTAGGGCGTTGGTTACCAAGAATAATGCTGGAAATCAATGGATACATCGGTAGTACACAAGGTGTAAAGGCGATACCGATGCCAATCAAAATTGCCCAGAGTGGTGAGAATGGTAAATGTTGTTGGTCATTCGATGCACTTTCTGGCGTTTTGTGAACAGGTTCAGCAGGTATGGCGTCAGTTGTTTTTGATGGAATAACTGCACTCAATGGAACAAGGCGGGTTTCTGGTGGATAGCAATATCCTGCGGCGGCACAGCCTTGATAAGTGACAACGATATTAGAATTGTTGTTCGCCTTTGTAACAGGAACATTGACGATGAGTTGTTGGAAATAAACTTCAGTTTCACCAAAGAATTCATCTCGATGAGCTGTACCTTGTGGCAACGTGATTTTACGTAGTGTGGCCTGTTGCGGCTCAATATGAAGTTGTTTGCGATAAAGGTAATAACCCGGTTTGATCTGCCAGTCTAACGTCAATTTGTCGTTTTTTTGCTGAAAATCAAACATGAATGCCTGATCTACTGGCAAATATGGGTTTTGCCCCGGCTGTTCAAACAGCGCATTTGCTGCCGTTGGGGTAAGGAGGGGGCTGCAAAGCAGCAAAAATAGCATCAGAGTACGTTTAATCATAAAGATAATGATCGCTAATCGAATGAAACAGATTCAGCACTATAACCGAAGGCGGCCAGACCAGAAAGTGTTCTGGTTAAGATTAAGACAGCTATTGAAGGTTTTCAGAGAAAATATATCGCTTGGCAGAAGAGAGTATGCAGGGGCGGTATGATATACGCCCCTATATTAAGTGGTTATTGGCAGGCAGAATTAAAGGATCATACTGCCGAATAGGAAACCGAAGGCAACAGCTAGAGCAACCCCAATGGTGCCAGGGATAAAGAATGGATGATTAAATACAAAACGGCCGATACGGGTCGTACCGGTGTCATCCATTTGAACTGCGGCAACCAAGGTTGGATAAGTAGGTAGAATAAACAACCCAGAAACTGCGGAGAAAGAGGCAATGGCAGTCAATGGAGTGACGTTCAGAGCCAAAGCCATCGGCATCAACGCTTTTGCGGTGGCTGCCTGAGAATAGAGTAGGGCGGAACAGAAGAAGAAAATAATCGCTAGCAACCAAGGTTGAGAGTGGATTAAGTCTCCAGCGGTGCCTTTAATCCAATCCATGTTCGCCTGTACAAAAGTATCTCCTAGCCATGCAACACCTAGAATACAGATACATGCGCTCATACCCGCTTTAAAGGTACTGGAGTTCAGAATGGCGTCAGTATCAACTGAACAGAACATCGTCGTGATAGTTGCGACACTCAGCATAATGATCAGGATGGCGTGAGTGGTGTTCATCAGGGGTTCTTCAACCAGACCGATGCTTGGGCTATTGAAGATAGCATAAATAACAACACTGATAACACCGGACAGGAATAACAGAACGGAAGTTTTAGCCCTTGGTTTAATCTCAATTTGTTTGCTGCCACGCAGAGTTATCAGGTTATCTTCCAAGCGCTTTAAGTAAACAGGGTCATCAGACAACTTGGAATTAAACGCCCAGGAGATGATAAAAGACATCAGAACGATAGCGGCGAAAGTGGATGGTAATAGCACCATTAACAGATGGATATAGCTAACGCCGTGGCCTTCCATCAGAGAAGACATATAAACAACCGCCGCGGAAATTGGTGAGGCGGTGATGCCAATTTGGGCCGCTACAACCGCAGTGGAAAGTGGACGGCATGGCTTAATGCCTTGCTCTTTCGCAACTTCAGTAATAACAGGTAGCGCTGACAGAGAGATGTTACCTGTACCTGCAAACAGTGTCAGGAAATAGGTAACGATAGGTGCGAGTATCGTGATGTATTTTGGATTTTTACGCAGCAGTTTCTCAGTTTGCTGAACCAGATAATCCAGACCTCCGGCAACCTGCATTGCAGAGATAGCGGCGATAACGGCCATAATGATGGAAATAACATCAAATGGGATATGCCCTGGTTTAACGCCAATTACAGCCAGCACCAGAACGCCAAGACCACCGGCAAATCCAATGCCAATTCCCCCTAATCTTGCACCCAGGAAGATGGCCAGCAGAACGATAATCAATTCTACGGCTAACATAATAGTGACTCCTTGAAATAATTAAAAATTTGAAAATTTTAGGTTAATACTTTGTGCATGTAGGGAAGTAAAAAGGCACGCTATCCAGTTGGAGTTGCGTGCCTTGTTGCTAAGAGCTATTTTTTATTATATTCAACAACTTAATCGTCAAAACGTTTTGCCTTGTAAGATGGGCATTTTAGGTTCTCTACAGAGAAGATGTCATCCAATTGAGTTTCGGTCAGTAGACCTCGTTCCAGCACAACTTCACGAACACTTTTACCGGTTTCAGCACAAATTTTACCAACAATGTCACCATTGTGGTGACCGATGAATGGGTTCAGATATGTCACGATACCGATCGAGTTGAATACGAAATTTTCGCAAACTTCTTTGTTAGCCGTGATGCCATTAACGCATTTTTCTACCAGGTTGCGGCAAGCGTTGCTTAGCAGGGAGATAGATTCAAACATGGCCTGACCGATAGCAGGTTCCATTACATTGAGCTGTAACTGGCCTGCTTCGGATGCCATAGTAACACAAATATCGTTACCAATAACTTTGAAGCAAACCTGATTCACAACTTCTGGAATAACTGGGTTCACTTTTGCCGGCATAATAGAAGAGCCTGCCTGTAATTCTGGTAGGTTGATTTCATTCAGGCCAGCACGAGGGCCAGAAGAAAGTAAACGCAGGTCGTTGCAGATTTTAGACAGTTTGACAGCCAAGCGCTTCAGAGCACCGTGGACCATAACATAAGCCCCACAGTCAGAGGTGGCTTCAATCAGGTCTTCGGCTGGTACGCAAGGTAAACCTGAAACTTCCGCCAGTTTTTCAACCGCCAATTTCTGATAACCGGGTGCTGTATTCAAGCCGGTACCGATAGCAGTAGCACCAAGGTTAACTTCCAGCAATAATTCAGAGGTTCGGTTGAGGTTTTTAACTTCTTCTTTCAACAGGATAGAGAATGCGTTGAATTCCTGCCCCAGTGTCATGGGAACAGCATCCTGTAATTGGGTACGACCCATTTTTAGGATATCATTAAATTCTTTGGCTTTTTTATCGAAACCTACAATTAACAGTTCAATAGACTCGATCAGTTTCAGGATGGAGTTATAAACTGAAATGCGGAAGCCAGTTGGGTAGGCGTCGTTAGTTGACTGGCTTTTATTCAGATGGTCATTGGGATTCAGGTACTCATATTCGCCTTTTTTATGGCCTAACAGTTCCAGACCAATGTTTGCCAGAACCTCATTGGTATTCATGTTGAGTGAAGTACCGGCACCGCCTTGAAACACATCGATCGGAAATTGATCCATGCATCTACCGGTATAGAGCACTTCGTCACATGCTTTGATGATGATGTCTGCAATTTTTTTAGGAATAGTTTGTAGCTCTTTGTTAGCTAAGGCTGCGGCTTTTTTTACCATCACCATGCCACGGATGAATTCGGGTACATCATTAATGGTGTTGTTACTGATATGGAAGTTTTCAATCGCACGTAAGGTGTGAATACCATAATAGGCTTCAGCAGGGACTTCTCGTTTACCTAACAGGTCTTCTTCGATACGAATGTTGTTTGACATGAGAACCTTCTTATTAGATGACGTTTTTACTGTCTAATTATGCGTTCATTAAATCATTATGTTGCCAACTGCAATAGTTATGATATGAACTTTTTATCACCGGATTGCCAGCGTGATCATATGCTGGTTAGCAATAAATGCATTGAATCTGGATCACTTTATAGTGGTATTTGTTTGGTCTGATTTGATATATGTGATATTTATCACAATTTTGTATCTAATTAGAAGGATTTTCAGCGGATTGAAAACGATAGCTGTGACCCCAATTATATCTTTAATAAACTGAAAAAATATTAATTTGGTTGTCCCTTGGATTTTGTTGATATGATTTATTCAGGATACAATCTGTTCATCCAAATCAATTGAAGGAGCACCAAGTGCGTTGGTTGCCATTTATCCTGATATTTTTGCTTGTCTATATCGAGTCAGCCTTATTTGTGCGTGTTGCCTCTGAACTAGGTGTACTGTTGACTCTGTTACTGGTGTTGTTTACTTCTTGTATCGGTATCTCTTTGGTACGCAGTCAGGGCATAAAGAATTTTATTCAGATCCAGCAGAAGCTGATTAATGGGGAGAGTCCGGCTGCGGAAATGATAAAAAGCGTCTCTCTTTTACTGGCGGGTTTCCTGTTACTCCTCCCCGGTTTTTTTACGGATTTTCTTGGATTGTTGTTGTTATTGCCACCGGTTCAAAAAACATTAGTGATGAAACTGATGCCACATATCAATTTCTATCGTCCTCATAATAGTGGTGGGTTTAGACGGGATAGTAATACTTTTGAGGGGGAATACGAGCGTAAGCAGGATGACCCCTCCCGAACGTTGAAAGACCATAAACCCGATGACGACGAGCATAAGCCTCATTGATAAGCGGTCATTTTCTGAATGTTTGGTTTAATCATCGGTTTTTTTCTGTGGGCAAGAAAAAAGTAAAATATTTTTTTGCCTGCCCTTGAAGTATCATAAATAGGTCCCCATTTAATTTATTATGATACTGGTTTAATGAAAGCGTACTGGTATCAATCCTCTTACCTGATATGGACTTTCTTATAGGAGAGCTATCAATGAATATTCGTCCATTGCATGATCGTGTAATCGTCAAGCGTAAAGAAGTTGAATCAAAATCTGCTGGCGGTATTGTGCTGACTGGCACTGCTGCGGGTAAATCCACTCGTGGCGAAGTTTTGGCTGTGGGCAATGGCCGCATCCTTGAAAACGGTGATGTAAAAGCACTGTGTGTGAAAGTTGGAGATATCGTTATTTTTAACGATGGTTACGGTGTTAAATCAGAGAAGATCGATAACGAAGAAGTGTTGATCATGTCTGAAAGCGACATTCTGGCAATTGTTGAAGCGTAATTGTTGCGCTTAGATCTTCTTAACTGAACGAATTTAAAGGAAAGAAACAATGGCAGCTAAAGACGTAAAATTTGGTAGCGACGCTCGCGTTAAGATGCTACGTGGTGTGAATATTCTTGCTGATGCAGTAAAAGTAACCCTTGGCCCTAAAGGCCGTAACGTTGTGCTGGATAAATCTTTCGGTGCTCCTACAATCACCAAAGACGGTGTTACCGTCGCTCGTGAAATTGAACTGGAAGACAAGTTCGAAAACATGGGTGCTCAGATGGTGAAAGAAGTTGCCTCTAAAGCGAATGATGCTGCGGGCGACGGTACAACGACTGCAACTGTATTGGCCCAGTCTATTGTTACTGAAGGTCTGAAAGCCGTAGCCGCTGGCATGAACCCAATGGATCTGAAACGTGGCATCGATAAAGCCGTAGTTGCAGCAGTGGCAGAGCTGAAAAAGCTATCCGTACCTTGCTCAGATTCCACCTCTATTGCTCAGGTAGGTACTATCTCCGCGAATTCCGACGAAACTGTGGGTAAATTGATCGCGGAAGCGATGGATAGAGTTGGTAAAGAAGGTGTAATCACCGTTGAAGAAGGTACTGGCCTGGAAGACGAGCTGGATGTCGTTGAAGGTATGCAGTTCGACCGTGGTTACCTCTCTCCTTATTTTATCAACAAACCAGAAAACGGTTCTGTTGAATTAGAAAACCCATATATTCTTCTGGTAGATAAAAAAATCTCCAACATCCGTGAACTGTTACCCGTTCTGGAAGGTGTAGCTAAGGCAAGCAAGCCTTTGCTGATTGTTGCTGAAGATGTTGAAGGTGAAGCACTGGCAACTCTGGTTGTTAATACCATGCGTGGCATCGTCAAAGTTGCTGCGGTTAAAGCGCCTGGCTTCGGTGACCGCCGTAAAGCTATGCTGCAAGATATCGCTGTCTTGACTAACGGTAATGTTATTTCTGAAGAGATTGGCTTGGAGTTGGAAAAAGCAACTCTGGAAGATCTGGGTCAGGCAAAACGTATCGTTATCAACAAAGATACCACCACCATCATTGATGGCGTTGGTGAAGAAGTTGCAATTACAGGCCGTGTTAATCAGATCAATCAGCAGATCAAAGAGTCCACTTCTGATTATGACCGTGAAAAACTGCAAGAGCGCCTAGCTAAACTGGCTGGTGGTGTTGCTGTTATCAAAGTTGGTGCTGCAACAGAAGTTGAAATGAAAGAAAAACGCGCTCGCGTTGACGATGCTTTGCATGCAACTCGCGCAGCAGTAGAAGAAGGCGTAGTCGCTGGTGGTGGTGTTGCACTGGTTCGCGTTGCAGCGGCTATTGCTGGTCTGAAAGGCGATAACGAAGATCAAAACGTAGGTATCCGTGTTGCAATGCGTGCGATGGAAGCTCCTTTACGTCAGATCGTTGATAACTCAGGTGAAGAGCCATCTGTTATCGCAAACAGCGTGAAAGCAGGTGAAGGCAACTACGGTTATAACGCAACGACTGAACAGTATGGCGATATGATCGCAATGGGTATTTTGGATCCAACCAAAGTGACCCGTTCTGCACTGCAATTTGCAGCATCTATCGCTGGTCTGATGATCACCACTGAATGTATGATCACTGATCTGCCTAAAGATGATAAAGCTGATTTAGGTGCAGCAGGCGGTATGGGTGGCATGGGCGGTATGGGCGGCATGATGTAATAGCCGCGTAGGTCGCTAGCCGAGCGGGTTACGTCCATAGTGGTCATCGATTAATAGTGGTCACCGGATTAATAGTGGCCATCGATTAATATCGTGGTGAATATTCCCACCCCGCTAAAATAGCATTTAAAAAAATCCGATATCCGGGCTGAGGTTCAAGCCTGGATATCGGTCTCCGGGTCTGATTTCAGATAGGGGTGAAAGCCTGTATTTCCGTAATATTCATGAAAAATGTACGTTGAAGTGATGTTGCCTCCAATATTGTGATGAAACGGCATCGTGTTTACCAAGTGATAAGTCTACTAGGATAGCTGAAGTGCTTTCCCGTCAACTTTATTTTTGCTGATGTTCCAATGAACGATACAAGAGACTGTTCTTGCTAAACGTTCTCTTCTTCTGTTTCCTTCTGTAGTGCTGCTATACCCGTGGTTAAAATTTGTTCAACTCTGCTCCTGCTCCATGTGAAACTATGGCTTTACAAAGTGATTGTTCTCTTCATTAGCTTAAAAAGCGTAAGTAAGTGATAAAGATGATTTGGCATAGGGGAAATTCTTAAGGAAAAAAATATTTCCTTAAACTTAGAAAAAATGAGTTTATTAGACTAAAATTCATTTATTCATAGGACTTTGGAAAATAATTCAAATATCTATGCACAAATTTAATCGATCTACCGAAATGGCTGTATTCGTTCAGGTCATTGAGTCGGAGAGTCTCTCTGCCGCTGCTCGCAAGCTCGACATGACGCCATCAGCAGTCAGTAAGCTTATTAATCGGCTTGAGATGCGACTTGGTGTACGGCTGTTGAATAGAACGACACGTAAACTTCAATTAACGGCTGAGGGTTCTGTTTTCTATGAACGTAGTGTCAGAATTTTGGAGGACATCATAGCCGCAGAACAAGAAGCAAATCAGGGAACCGCGCTACGTGGACGGATACGTGTGAATTGTCATGTTGCGTTTGGAAAACATTGCTTGATGCCTTTACTACCGGATTTCCTGCAACGCTACCCAGAGATCACTCTCGATATCTCATTATGTGACTTGATAGTGGATTTACTTGATGATCGTAGCGATGTGGCGATTCGTACCGGTCCTCTGGACGATTCATGCTTCATGGTACGCAAGTTGGGGGCAAGTCGAATGGTTGTGGTGGGATCTCCTTCGTACCTTGACAGGATGGGGATACCCTCTATGCCTAGCGATCTGGGGCGCTACAATCGACTTGGTTTTGGCTTTACCCGTCATATGAAAGCTTGGCCTTTCATCGATTCGGAAGAGTGTGGGCAACAATTGCCTTCAGGGAACTTGCTACTTGGTGATGGAGAAACCATGCGTAAAGCTGCAATAGCAGGACTTGGCTTAGCACGATTAGCTCGTTTCCATGTGGATGCTGATATTCGGAACGGTTTGTTGCTACCTGTACTTGAGAACTATAATCCTGGCGATAAGGAAGAAATATATGCAGTTTTTGTCGGCCAAGGTAGGCAACTCCCATCACGGATACGGGTATTTCTGGACTATCTGACAGAGCGTATTCACATTGGTGATGGATGGTGATAGTCGGAAAATATGATGCCACGAAAATGTTTGATGGCCCATTATCGTGGTATCAATGGAGGTATTTCTATCCAAATGGGGCACAGTTTTTTGCATCCATGTTAAAAAAGTATCATTATTTACACACAACAAAATCCACATGAAATTCATATATACCCTATGGATTTCAAGATGGATCGCGACGGCAAGGGAGCGAATCCCCGGGAGCATAGATAACGATGTGACCGGGGTGAGTGAGTGCAGCCAACAAAGAGGCAGCTTGAAAGATAACGGGTATAAGTATAATTTCTTAATCCTATTAATATGTGGAATTTTTATGGGATATAACGTCAGATAATTGCTCAATAAAGAATTGTCGTGAGATATTATCAAATCAAAACTGTCGATAGATATTTTAATAGTATTTTGAGTGAGATGGTTTAAGTTTAATATCATTCGCAACATGGGAATTGAATTTATCAGATAGAAAAATAAATATAAATATGCCAACGGGAAATATATGTCAGATGATTATTATAAGTTTATTCAAGATCTTGCTGTAAGGAGGTTAATGAATTAGTTAAATATTTACATTATGACTTTTAGTATTGCATATAATAATATTTTTAGTGCTCTATCTGGTAGTCAATATCATGGATAAAAGGCTTTTTTGATAAATAATTTATGTATTGATTAATGAGTGATGTTTTTTGAAGATAAAGCATTTATCAAACTTATTCATATTATTTATTCGATTATTTTTCTCTGTTTTCTTACTGCATTCACCTTGGCATAAAATATTTTTGACCTAAACATTTTACTGAAGGATGACTTTATAAATTATTTTTTGCGACATTGGTGTACAACAAGGTATATTGATGACTAATTGTCGAATTTCCAACAATGGGTGAGGAAAAACATGCGAATTAAAGTTTTGCTCAGTGCTTCAGTATTGTTACTATTGGCAGGGTGTACAACTACTAACCAATTAACTTCTGGTGGTTCACAGGTTCGATTTGTTGATACTAAGCCAGGTAGCGAGTGCCAGTTATTAGGTGAAGTAACAGGTACTCAAAGCAATTGGATGACTGGTGTAAGTAATGAAAGCAGCTCAATGCGTGGGGCAGCCAATGATTTACGCAATAAAGCCGCAGTCATGGGGGGAAATGTGATTTATGGCGTCACCAGTCCGAGTGAAAGTCTGTTATCGAGCTTTGCGCCACTGGACAGTAAAATGATTGGTCAAGTTTATAAATGCCAGTAATGGCATTCAGAATTTGAATGATATGCCCGGCTGAAAAGTATCCGGGCATGAATTTTTGTTAGTTTTGTCTTAATCCCAAATCAAGAGGTGTCTTACTCGGTTCTCCGCCGATTTCCCTTGCGAGACGTGGTACTAAATAACCTGAAATTTTTGTCAGCAATTCCCGGATAAGCGCCTTGGCTTCTTCATCACTGACCATAAAATGAGAGGCTCCTTGTACTTTATCCAGCACGTGAATGTAGTAAGGTAGGATACCTACATCGAACAGAGCATTGCTCAGGTCAGCCAGAGTATCAGAATGATTATTGATACCGCGTAACAGCACACTTTGATTTAGTAACGTAATACCTGCTTGTTTCAGCAACATCATACTGTTCTGTAAGGATTGGTCGATCTCATTAGCATGATTGATATGTGTCACCATGATCACCTGTAATCTCGATTGTGCCAGTCGATCGCAAAGCGTTGTTGTGATCCGGGCAGGAATAACCACAGGCAGACGAGTATGAATACGCAGTCGTTTAATATGAGAAATCTTTTCCAGATTGCTGATTAACCAGTCAAGTTCGTGATCTTTTGCCATTAAAGGATCGCCGCCGGAGAAGATAATCTCATCAAGTTCAGGATGTTGCTGAATATAATCTAACGCTTGTTGCCAATTGCGTTTATTACCTTTGTTATCTTCGTATGGGAAATGACGTCGGAAGCAATAACGGCAGTTAACTGCACATCCTCCTTTAACCAGCAACAGTGCGCGATTACGGTATTTATGTAATAGACCGGGGACAGCACTGCGCTGTTCATCCAGAGGATCGGTAGAAAAACCCGGCGTAAGCGTGAATTCTTCGGGTGTCGTTATGACCTGAAGTAACAGCGGATCATTAGGATCGCTTACTTGCATACGCGCAACAAAAGCCTTGGGTACCCGTAGTGGAAACAGGCGACGTGCGCCGCTCCCCTTGGTCAAGTTCGGGTGTTTATCTAAAGATAATAATTGTAATAATTCATCAGGATCGGTAATAACATCTGTAAGTTGTTTCAACCAGTCTTCTCTGATGATGATCTTTGGGGTTATAATGTGCGCCATTTTTTGGCTAAGCCATTTTGTTTAAAAGAGGATCTCCATGGCTACTTATAGTACCAATGAATTCCGTTCAGGTCTTAAAATCATGTTAGATGGTGAGCCGTGCGCTATTCTTGAAAGTGAATTCGTGAAGCCGGGTAAAGGTCAGGCGTTTGCCCGTGTTCGTATTCGTAAGCTGATTTCCGGTAAACTGCTGGAAAAGACCTTCAAATCTACTGACTCTGTAGAATCTGCTGACGTGATGGATATGAACCTGACTTACCTATATAACGATGGTGAGTTTTGGCACTTTATGAATAACGAAACCTTCGAACAGTTAGCGGCTGATGAAAAAGCAGTTGGCGATAATGCGAAATGGTTAGTAGAACAAGCTGAGTGTATCCTGACGCTGTGGAATGGTCAGCCTATCTCTGTGACTCCACCAAACTTTGTTGAATTAGAAATTACTGATACTGATCCAGGTCTAAAAGGTGATACCGCAGGTACGGGTGGTAAACCAGCAACCTTGAGCACAGGTGCTGTAGTTAAAGTACCTCTGTTCGTTCAAATTGGTGAAGTGATTAAAGTGGATACCCGTTCTGGTGAATACGTTTCTCGCGTAAAATAATTACCGACGGTATTTGATAAAAGCCGCAGTTCTGGAAGCAGGCTGTGGTTTTCTTTATTGGTGATTATACAGAGGGCATAGCTATTTATGTCTTTTGAGCTCACAATATTGTGTTATTGATATTGCCATTTTACACAACTATAATTTATCACTGTTTCTAATGGTTATCCGGGACGACCTGGATATACTGCCGTTTTCTGGAGACGACTCCACAACACTATTATGGGGCGTTGATATGTCCTGGTTTGTTCTTGTTATTGCTGGTTTATTTGAAGTCGTCTGGGCGGTTGGCCTGAAATATACTCATGGTTTCACCCGGTTGATACCGAGCCTTATTACAGCCGGTGCTGTGGCGCTCAGTATGGGATTGCTTGCTTATGCAATGAAAGGCTTACCAATAGGTACAGCTTATGCGGTGTGGACTGGAATAGGTGCAGTGGGTACCGCTATTTTTGGCATTATAGTGTTTGGTGAATCTGCAAGTTTTGCCAGGATTTTAAGTTTTGCTCTGATTATCGCCGGTATTATCGGTCTGAAATTGTCCAGTTAATAGTGAACTGCACTCCAAAGGTTTCACATTTTGGCAGTGCAGCTTCTATATGGGATATTCTTTATCAAGAAATACCGACTTTTTGTCGTAGCTTCATGCCTCTTATCCAGATGCCGCTGCATTGCAGAAATAGTGTTCAGCTCGCTGCTATTCGACTACAGAGTAAAAACGCCGATGATAGCGACAACACTCAGAATCGCTGCCAGGCCGTAGAAAATCCATTTACTCGCAGGGATATGAATTTTCAGGTCATGCATACCGTGGTGGATACGGTGTGAACCGCACCATAGTGGTAGAATAATCATCAGTAATAGGAACGTACGACCAATAAGGCTCTGACAGAAAGCTAGAATTCGTGTGTAGCTTAACGCTTCCGGTGCTACTCCCAATGGTAAAAGGATGGCTACTAGTAAAATAATGGCTGGAGCCACAATTGCGCCCCACATACCACCAGCACCAAATAATCCCCAAAAAATCGGTTCATCGGAACGTTTAGGTATTTGATTCATTAGATCCTCCTTGAGGTTAAAGTAAGGCTATACCTAAGATAATCGTGGTGACGATAATAGTGACGGCCCATAGCAGTTTGATTACTGGCCCAGGTCCCATCTTTTCGCCTTTTATCACGACGTTAGCTGCTTTCGGCGCTAGCTCAAACCAGGTTTTAGTATGCAGCAGAGCACCTAGCAGAGTAATGATATTAATCAGCAGGATGACGGGATTTTGCAGGAACGTGACAAATTCATCCCAGCTTTGGGTGCCGCCTTTTAGAGCGAATAGACCGTATATCAGTAAGATACTGAACCACATAGTCGTAACTGCGGTACTTTCACGCAGGATATAGAAGCGGTAAAAGCCCAGTTTCTGCCACCAGTTGGGAGTCATGCTGCGGATATAAGGTTTGCGTTTAGTCGTCATTGCTTTCTTTCTCCCCCTATTGTGGTTTTAGCATGGCGATCATGAAGTCTTTCGCGCTTTCGATCTTGCCTTGTTGGATAGCCGCTGCTGGATCGACATGTTTCGGACAGACCTCAGAACAGTAACCAACGAATGTACAGCTCCATACCCCATTCTGGCTATTAAGTTGGGGCATACGCTTTTTCTTACCGTGGTCGCGGTTGTCGAGGTTGTAACGGTGAGCTAGCGTGATCGCCGCCGGGCCGATAAATTCAGGGTTCAGACCAAACTGAGGGCAAGCGGCATAACATAAGCCACAGTTGATACAGCCGGAAAATTGATGATATTTTGCCATCTGTGCTGGAGTTTGAATATTTGGGCCTTCAGAAGGTCTACGGTCATTCCCAATGATGTATGGTTTGATGGCTTCCAGGCTTTCAATGAAGTGGGTCATATCAACTACCAGGTCACGTTCAATAGGGAAATTAGCCAGCGCTTCAACTTTCATTCCTTGAGGATAATCACGCAAGAAGGTTTTACAGGCCAGTTTCGGCACACGGTTAACCATCATGCCGCAAGAACCACAGATAGCCATACGGCAAGACCAGCGGTAAGAGAGATCGGGAGCGAGATTGTCTTTAATGTAACCTAGGGCATCGAGTAGAGAAGTCTGCTCATCATAAGGAATCTCATAGGTGATAAAATGGGGTTTATGGTCACTTTCCGGGTTATAGCGCATGACCTCCATTTTCAGGGTGTTCATATCAACCATTCTCCTGCTCCTTATACTTTTTCTCTTGTGCCGCGGCTTCACCGCCATATACACGTTTTGCGGGTATGGATTTGGTGATTTTCACATCACTGTATTCTAGGCGAGGAACACTCTCAGGGTTATAGAAAGCGAGCGTATGTTTTAGGAAGTTTTCATCATCACGTTCGGTACAACCTTCATCCAGGCGTTGATGAGCGCCACGGGATTCTTTACGGTTTATCGCAGAGTGAATCATACATTCAGCCACATCCAGGCTAAAGCCAAGCTCAATGGTGTACAGTAGATCAGTGTTGAACACATTGGTGTTATCGGTAATTTTCACCCTTTTGAAGCGATCTTTTAGTTCAGCAATCTTATCGATCGTTTTTAGCATGAGTTCAGGGGTGCGATAGATACCGCAGCCTTCTTCCATCGAGATACCCATTTCATCACGGATCTTCGACCAACTTTCCGTCCCTTTTTGTTTCAGTAAGTTGTTCAAACGTGCGACTACATCACGTGCCTGGGCATCCAATGTGCGGTCATTAACGGGTTTGGTTTGTTGAACATGTTTTACTGCTTCTTCACCAGCCAGACGGCCAAAGACCACCAATTCAGCCAGAGAATTGGAACCAAGGCGGTTTGCACCATGCAGGCCAACGGAAGAACATTCACCAACAGCGAACAGCCCTTTAATGAGGGTTTCACATTTCTGGTCAGTTTCGATACCACCCATAGTGTAATGTGCAGTAGGCCGGACCGGAATGGGCTCTTTAACTGGATCAACACCAACATATGCCTTTGCCAATTCACAGATGAAGGGGAGGCGTTCAAGTAATTTTTTCTCCCCCAAATGGCGTAGATCCAGATAAACCACATTGCCACGTGGAGTTGAGATAGTACGACCGGCCCGCCATTCATGCCAAAAAGCCTGAGAAACTTTGTCACGGGGACCTAGTTCCATATATTTGTTTTCAGGTTTGCCTAATGGCGTTTCGGGGCCGAGGCCATAATCTTGTAAATAGCGGTAGCCATCTTTGTTGACCAGAATTCCACCTTCACCACGACAACCTTCTGTCATTAGGATACCGGAACCCGGCAGGCCGGTTGGATGATACTGAACAAATTCCATATCACGCAGTGGTACGCCGTGACGGAAAGCTATACCCATGCCATCACCGGTCACGATACCGCCGTTGGTATTGTAACGATATACACGGCCTGCGCCACCAGTTGCCATAATAACGGCATTAGCCCTGATCTGAATTTTGGTACCTTCCATCATATTCAGCGCAACTAGGCCACGCACCTGTCCTTCATCTACCAGAATATCGAGGACAAAATGCTCATCAAAGCGTTGAATTTGAGGATACTTAAGGGAGGTTTGGAATAGTGTATGTAACATGTGGAAGCCAGTTTTATCCGCAGCGAACCAGGTGCGCTCTATCTTCATACCACCAAAGCGACGCACGTTGACGGAACCATCTTCTTTACGGCTCCACGGACAGCCCCACTGTTCTAGTTGGATCATTTCTGTCGGGCAATTTTCGACGAAATATTCAACAACATCTTGCTCGCATAACCAGTCACCACCGGATACGGTATCGTTGAAATGGAAGTCGTAGGAGTCGTGAGCTTGGGTGACTGCTGCTGATCCACCTTCCGCTGCCACAGTGTGGCTACGCATTGGGTAAACTTTTGAGATCAGAGCAATCTTCATCTGAGGATTAGCCTCAGCGGCGGCAATTGCGGCACGTAGACCTGCGCCTCCGGCTCCGATAATCGCGAGATCGGCATTAAAGATTTGCACTGTGCTTCTCCATTGTTTAAGTGAAATTAATTAGTAAGCAAAATCGTCGTAACTTTCCTAAATGTTGTTATTTTTCATATACAACATTCTGTAGGTAAAATCCGGTGTTTTAACGATCAAGGGAAGCTGTTTATTACTGTTTGTATTGAATTAAGTATAACGGGTTCTAAGTGAGATAAATTTGATATGAAAGGGTATTTTGTCGGATTTGATCACTAAAACTTGATCTAAGACAGGAATTAGTAACTTTAATTTATCATTGACCGACAGAGCTATTACCTAGAGGGGAATCACTTGTGGAGCTGATTATCAAAGCCATACAATATGAATTTGGCTTGCTTGGTATTTTTTTTGTCGATATTAGAAATTATTTAAATGCAACGAGATTTAAAATTTTTATTTTACTTTGGTAATGTTGCAGTTAATAATTTTAAATGGATTTTTATTTTATTTATAGTTTATGGTTTTATAATTTAAATGTGAAAGTTATTCGTGTTTAATGAATATTATAATTAAGTCTTAAATAATTATATTACTTAAAATAAACACCAAAATATATTTTGGTGTTTAATAATCGTATTGCTTGTATATACCGAATGAACTTCAAGATGCTTGAGCTGTCAGATATAAAAACATTTAAATTCAACAACATAATTGTTTTTCAAACATGCACTTTGAAGTATCTTGAGTATAAACCGGATAAATACGACCTAGATATATATTGCCAGTTTAAAGTTATAAAACTGTAATTAGACAATTGTGATCTTTGCTGACATCATATTATGGTGGTCAATTTTACCTGACCACTATTTTTACTATTAAAATAGGATTAGTCACTTAATACACCAGATAAAATATTAATTATATTTAATAATAATTTGATTAATAATGTATTTTTAGTATGACTGGTCATATTATAATTATCATTTTAAATTATTTTTCAGTTTCTTTATAATATCTTACTTTTAATCTAAATATGATAATTGCTTCTGGTCATTTAATAATTATAAGTGATAATTGGCAATGTCATCCATAATAAAGAGAGAATACATTTTATTGTTTAACGGTAGTAGTATATATTCAACAAGGGAGTTTTATTTCTATGGGCATAGAGAGTCGATATGAGGTTTAAATGGTATTCTATAATTAATTATACCCTATGGATTTCAAGATGCATCGCGGCGGCAAGGGAGTGAATCCCCGGGAGCATAGATAACGATGTGACCGGGGTGAGTGAGTGCAGCCAACAAAGAGGCAACTTGAAAGATGACGGGTATATATTTAAACGGAGAGTATGATGGCATTATCAGAGCATACTATCGCATTGATGGCAGATAATGGACTTTATTTGAGTCGATTCAGTCAAGGAAAGATTAATTATATTCAGGCTGGAAGATATACACTTGGTACTTCTTCCCGATATGTAGTGACGCTATTTGATGCTTATACGATAGCACTTCGGGCAGACAATGGGCTCTATTTGAGTCGGGTTGTTCGGCCTGGTGGTAATTATATTGAAGCGGCGGCATTGAATGTTGATGCTTCTTCTACGTTTACTGTAGAAGATGTTGACGATAATGTAATAGCGCTAAAGGCAGATAATGGAAAATATCTGACTAGGCTTAGTATAAAAGGTATTAATTATATTAAGCCTGATAAAACCAATATAGACGGATTTTGCCACTTTAGATTGATAACTCTGTTAGAGTAAATAGTGATTTTGTCTGGTATTGGCTTTGTTGTGATATATACCCTATGGATTTCAAGATGGATCGCGACGGCAAAGGAGTGAATCCCCGGGAGCATAGATAACGATGTGACCGGGGTGAGCGAGTGCAGCCAACAAAGAGGCAACTTGAAAGATAACGAGTATAAGACAAGCTAAGTTGTTCCGGGATGATCAGGCGGTAATAATTTGTCTGATATGTGTGATGCAGGTAGACTGCACGTTTTGTTTTATTTTGGAGTCATTTACATGAGCGAAACAGCAAACTGGCAGCCAAGTGCACCTATCGCCAACTTGTTGAAACGAGCGACTATTTTAGCAGGAATACGGCGCTTTTTCGCAGATCGTGGGGTATTGGAAGTTGAAACACCTGCGATAGGTCAGTTTACAGTGACTGATATCCAATTGTTTTCTTTTCAGACGGAGTTTGTTGGTCCAGGTGCCGCAGATGGTATGACTCTTTATCTGATGACAAGTCCGGAATATCACATGAAACGCTTACTGGCAGCAGGAAGTGGCCCTATTTATCAGCTCGGTCGCTGTTTCCGTAATGAAGAGGCGGGTCGTTATCATAATCCTGAATTTACCATGTTGGAATGGTATCGGCCTCACTATGATATGTATCGTTTGATGAATGAAGTTGATGATTTACTTCAACAAATCCTTGACTGTGAAAGTGCAGAATCACTCTCTTATCAACAAGCTTTCCTGCGTTATCTGGATATTGATCCGCTATCAGCAGAGAAAGAAAAGCTGCGTGAAATCGCCGCCAAGCTGGATCTGAGTAATATTGCTGATATAGAAGAGGATCGGGATACTTTATTACAACTTTTGTTTGCTGTTGGTGTTGAACCGCACATTGGTACTGAAAAACCAACTTTTATCTACCATTTTCCGGCTTCTCAGGCTTCTTTGGCGGAAATCAGCAAAGAAGATCATCGAGTTGCAGAGCGTTTTGAAGTCTATTTTAAAGGCGTTGAATTGGCAAATGGCTTCCGTGAGCTGACTGATGGCAATGAGCAGTGCCAGCGTTTTGAACGGGATAACCGTAAACGTGCAGCGTTGGGTTTACCTGTTCGACCAATTGATGAAAACCTGATTGGCGCCCTGAAACAAGGAATGCCTGAGTGTGCAGGTGTGGCGATTGGTGTCGATCGTTTGGTGATGTTGGCTTTGGGGGCTGAAAAGCTCAGTGATGTTATGGCCTTTTCGATAAGTAAGGCGTAATTATTAAGCAACAGGGCGCTGATTAAGGCACCCTGTTTGCATCTTATTTATGTTGATGCTGTTTTTGCAGGAATTTCACACCCAAGTCAGGAAAATCGGTGAATACACCGTCTACGCCCGCTTGGTTATACATAATATCGAACAGTTGATCGCCGCTGGTGGCGTATTTAGGCAGTTGATCAACTCGAATCGTGTATGGATGGACTTCCAGATTGTTGGTGTGAGCTTCTTTTACCAGACTAGTTAGCTTAATATTGGTTGGTGTGGAATACTCCGCCACAATCATATGATAATCAGGGCCGATGCCATCAGCGTATTGTGCCACTTCTCTCATCGCACCGGGTTTGAACATCCAGTCATAGCTGTAATTTGTCCATTTGCCGTCTGATTGTTTTTCATAAGTTTCATTCCAATCGGTGTAGGCGATAAGTTGAATCAGTTTCAGATCCATGCCTAACTTAGGTTCCAATTCGTTTTTGATGCGTTTGAGTTCGTTGGTATCAAAACATTGCAGATAAATTTTGTCGCTTTTCTTGGTGTAACCATACGCTTTTAGCACGGCTAGTACCTTAGTAGAAATATCTTTTCCCTCTTGTTGGTGGAACCACGGTGCTTTGATTTCAGGATAAATACCGATGTTTTTGCCGGTAGATTTGTTTAATCCTTGAACAAATTCAATCTCTTCCTGAAAAGTGTGGATTCGGAAATCAGATTTCCACATTGGGAAACGATTGGTGTAGCTTTGTATCTGTTGATTATTTTTAATATCGAAGCTTTCCGTGAATTTTAGTGACTTGATTTCGGACAAGGTGAAGTCAATGGCATAGTAGCGTCCATCTTGGCGAGCACGGCTAGGGAATTTATTGGCAACGTCAGTTACACGATCAAGGTAATGGTCATGTAAGATTATCAGTTCATCATCTTTAGTCATGACCAGATCTTGTTCCAGATAATCAGCACCTTCGGCATAAGCCATCGCTTTAGCCGGCAGAGTGTGTTCAGGTAAGTATCCACTTGCGCCCCGATGGGCGATAACAATCTTATCTGCTGCTTGCGTGATGCCTGACATTGATGAAGTTAAAATGATACCCATTATCATTGTTTTAATTGGAGTTTGCATGTGTGTTTCCCCGTTTTAGCGATGAGATAAAATCTATCTCATTAAACTGTGAGTTTGGTTGTGTTAATAACACGTACTGACATAATCTCTTAATTGAGAGGCTAAAAAAAGCCACAGCATATATAATGCTGTGGCTTAATTAATATTATCAGTGATATATCACAGTTTAATGACAGAGGTTAGCCATGTTGTTGGGCGATTTCTTGTTTATGTTTTTTTTCGGTAATCGTAACGATTAGCAATAGAATAACGGACAAGATACTACCGCCAATCATTACCATAAAGCCGCTGTCCCAACCGAAAAAGTCAACGGTGTAGCCGATGATAGCACTTGCAGCAACAGAGCCGCCTAAGTAACCAAATAAGCCGGTGAAGCCGGCGGCTGTGCCAGCGGCTTTCTTTGGAGCCAGCTCAAGGGCATGTAAACCAGTCAGCATCACTGGGCCGTAGATAAGGAAGCCAATAATCAACATGCAAGCCATATCTACAGTGGGGTTACCTGGTGGGTTCAACCAGAATACGATAGTTGCGACAGTGACCAGTGTCATAAAGAACACACCGGTTGCACCACGGTTACCTTTAAATATTTTGTCTGACATCCAACCACATAGTAGCGTGCCTGGGATACCGGCATATTCGTACAGGAAATAAGCCCATGAAGATTTATCCAGTGCGAAATGCTTGGCTTCACGTAGATAGGTTGGTGACCAGTCAAGAATACCGTAACGTAGCAGATAAACAAATACGTTAGCCATAGCAACCATCCACAGCAGTTTGTTCGGTAACACGTACTGCATGAAAATCTGTTTAGCTGTCAACTCATTTTCATTTTTATCTGTATAATCAGAAGGATAGTCGTTTTTATACTCTTCGATTGGTGGCAAACCACAGGATTGCGGTGTATCACGTATCAGGGCAAATACAATCAATGCAAGGAGAATGGCGGCGAAAGCTGGCATGTAAAGTGCTGCTTTCCAGTCATTGAACCACGCCATGCCCAACAGGAATAGCAATGGTGGTAAACCACCACCCACATTGTGTGAGCAGTTCCAGATAGAAACGATACCGCCACGTTCTTTCTGTGACCACCAGTGCACCATGGTACGTCCACAAGGAGGCCAACCCATACCCTGGAACCAACCACATAAGAACAGTAGTACGAACATGATAGTGATACTGGACGTTGCCCAGGGTACGAAACCCATAAACAGCATAACAATAGCCGCGAGGATCAGACCCGCAGGTAAGAAGACTCGTGGGTTAGAACGGTCGGATACGGAGCCCATGATGAATTTGGAGATGCCGTATGCGATAGAGATCCCTGAGAGTGCGAAACCGAGCTCACCTTTGGAAAAACCTTGCTCAACCAGATAAGGCATTGCAAGTGCAAAGTTTTTCCTTACCAGATAGTAAGCCGCGTAACCAAAGAAGATCCCCATAAAAATTTGCCAACGTAAGCGACGATAGACTGGATCTATCTGTTCTGTTGACAGTCGGGACCTATGAGGTGCCGGCTTGAAAATACTTAACATATTTTGCCTCCGATGGCATTTTTGGTTTTATAAACAGCTTGCCGGTTGACTAATGCCACCGGATGGGAAAATGAAAGGTTTTGTAAGTGGTTATTTTCCATAACGAAAATGATGATAGTCGAAATCACTCAACCTATCTGTGAAACAACACTCAGTTGTTAAAGTTGTTTTGCCCTGGCGATAATTCTGAGTGATTTGTTAACTTTTTGAAATGTGCTTTACCAATGAAATTGTGACCATTGTCACAATAACGATCTTTACTTAATTATTGGTGAGCGTTTTTGGTTCGTTTCTGTTCTTTATCAAACAAAAACCACAGTTTTCATACATCTTCTATTTGTTATTCTATATGTATCCGTCCAGATGAAAGGCTCTTCTCAATTTATGGCGAATGGGCTGCTAATCGATTTTAACGATAAACATACTGTTTTGACGGTGTGCCAATAATCTGCCAGACTCATAATTTATACAGTTGTATAGCTGATATACCCAGTGGAGGAACCATGACGACCCGTTATAACAGTGATTTTTATGGTTGGACTCAGGAGCAAGCCAGTTTGCTTCGTTCCGGTGATTTGAGCCAGTTGGATAGGGAAAACCTTTCGGAGGAAATAGAAAGTATGGGAAATAGCCAAAGAAACGAGCTGGAATCTCGTCTTGAGGTACTGTTTCTTCACCTCCTAAAATGGCAATTCCAATCTGAACGGCAAGGTCGGAGCTGGAAGCTTACGATTGAAGAGCAGAGAAGAAAAATAGCCCGTCGTCTTAAAAAAAATCCTAGCCTAAAGTCAGAACTTAGCGAAATTTCCTCTGATGCTTATGGTGATGCTATTATTGCAGCGGAGAGGGAAACTAATATTAGGCGTAGTGTATTTCCTGAAACTTGTCCTTGGACATTTGAGCAAATAATGGATGAAAATTTTTGGCCTGAATAGACTCGATAAATTTACTCTTCTAAATGGAAGGGTAAACCACCGGTTTTAAGCTGCAATACTGTGTTGTACCTTTATGGTGAATGGGGTGCTAATCGATTTTGATGATAAATATACTGTTTTGACGGTATGCCAATAATCTGCCAGACTCATAATTTGTACAGTTGTATATACCCAGAGGAGGAACCATGACGACACGTTATGACAGCGACTTTTATGGTTGGACGCAGGAGCAGGCAGGTTTGCTTCGTTCCGGTGATTTGAGTCAGTTGGATACGGAAAATCTTCTTGAGGAAATTGAGGCTATGGGGCGAAGCGAGCGCAGAGAATTACGATCCCGGTTGGAAATTTTACTCGCACACTTACTGAAATGGAGATATCAGGCAGATCGCAGAGGGCGGAGTTGGGAACTGACCATTGAAGAACAGCGTGATAAGGCAATTGATTGTTTGCAAGAATCTCCCAGTTTGAAAAATAAGTTGAATGAGCATTTGGAAAAAGCTTATATTGCTGCTCGTCGATTGGCAGAAAAAGAAACGCTAATTAATCGGAATATATTTCCTGAAACTTGCCCTTGGACATTTGAGCAAATAATGGATGAAAATTTTTGGCCTGAATAGACTCGATAAATTTGTTTCCTAACGCACTGATTTTGAACGGTGCGTTTTTTCGTTGCTCAACAACTCAGTTGATTGATTTTCATTTCACTACAAGCAGTATTAACGGAAATTATTTGCTTTTCAGTGGATGCTCATTGTATTAGTCAAAATAGTAACGCAAAATGTCAACAGTGCTAATTTCTTATCGAAAAATATAATAATTAAGTAATAAAGATAAAATATTAGCAAGTTATTAATTTGATTTTTTGATATAAATTTATAAAATTTCCGTAGTGATATTGATAATTATTTCTATTTGCAGTAAATTGTATTCTCTTTAATTTATCAAAGAAAATCATGGAAGTTTTCAATAAGGAAATAACTGTGCCAAGTAAAGACTATGGGTTAGTTGATAAAATTGTTAACACTAATGACGGGTATAAATGATACTTTTAGCGAGATTATATTATGAGTAATTTTTTTGTAAAAAATAAGAAATATTTTCTCTACTCAGTGTTCTTTTTTTCTTTTATTGTTCAGAGTTCAGACATGAACATACAAGATATCCCATCGATTGTCTTTAATCATTCAGATGATTTTTTATCAGAATTCTCTATTCCAATGCCTATACCCTATGGATTTCAAGATGGATCGCGACGGCAAGGGAGTGAATCCCCGGGAGCATAGATAACTATGTGACCGGGGTGAGCGAGTGCAGCCAACAAAGAGGCAACTTGAAAGATGACGGGTATAAAAATGAAAATGAATATTATGCGTTAATAAAGAAAGCAAATAGTGGTAATGTAGATGCAAACTGGATGCTTGCTGTAATACAACAAACAGAAGGTTATCGTCAAGAAGCCAGTGAAAAATATAAGTTATCTATATCAAGAAATGATAAATATAAGTTAAGATCTATGGTTAATTTGGGATTTATTTTAGAGGATGAAAATAAATACTCAGATGCGAGAGCACTTTTCGAATTGGCTGGAAAAAGTGGATATTTTGAGGGCTATCGCACTATTGGAACAAATTATTTAAATGGGATTGGTGTAAATCAAGATTTTAATAAGGCAAAAGAGTATTTTAATAAAGGAAGTCAAATTGGGTGTCATGAATGCACATTTCTTATTAATAATTGGAGTGATGTTATTAAATTGAAAAAATCAGAATAGTAAATTTATATTTTGGGATAACCTGCTAGTACTTAAGTGAGATCTTTTCAGGAAGAAAAATTTGGGAAGGCAGAATTCTTAATATGGCGGCAGGTTCCGTTTGATGAACGAGACTTCATTAAAACAAATAATTGGATAAAAATCAGTGCCTTGCCAACAATTTGAGCGGGCAATTTGCCCGCTCTTGTCAAACTTAATACAGCCAGTCGCGTCCCATCCGGTCAGCAGCCATAATAGCGGCGTACACTTTTTCCGGTGTCACTTCAAAAGGCATGTTGTGAATGGTTTCGTCCTCGGCACAACTTGCTTTTGCCACTGCCATCACTTTTTCTTTCAGTTTTTCACCATCTTTTACTCCAAGTTGATCCAGAGTAACCGGTAGTCCCATCTGTACACAGAAATCAAGGAAAGTGTCCAATTCTTCATTTGGGCTATTTTCCAGTATTAGTTGAACTAATACCCCGAAGGCGACTTTTTCGCCGTGGTACATGTGGTGGCATTCTTCCAATACGGTAAAGCCATTGTGTACGGAATGAGCGGCGGCTACACCCGTATTTTCAAAGCTCAGGCCGCTTAAGTAAGTAATAGCTTCGATGACATTTTCCACCGCAGGTGTACTGACGTCTGTTTCAACAGCCAATTTTGCTTTATAGCCTTCTTCTAACAAAGTTTCGTAACAGAGATGAGCGAGGGCTATTGTGGTACGGGATATCGCACCATCTGTCATTCGAGGTTTATGGCCGACTCCATAAATGCGGGTTTCGAAGTAAGTTGCCAGCGCATCGCCAATTCCGGCAATGAAAAAACGGGTTGGGGCTTTAGCGATAATGTTGGTATCGATTAGGACAATATCTGGGTTTGTTGGGAGAAACAGATAGTCTTCATATTTGCCATCATCGCTGTAAATAACAGAGAGAGCACTGGTTGGGGCGTTAGTGGAAGCGATAGTGGGAGCAATCAGAACCGGCAATCTGGATTCGTAAGCGACCGCTTTTGCGGTATCTTGTACTTTGCCGCCACCGATACCAATAACGGCTTGGCATTCATGTTGTTTAAGAATGTCAGACAGGCGTTTAATCTCATTCCAACTACATTCGCCGCCAAACACTTCAAAATGACGAGTGATTTCATGCTGTTCCAGGCTGCTATGAACAGTATCTCCCACCAATTTCATCGCGGAGTTACCGATGATAACCAAAACGTGGTCGGCGATAGTTTTTGTGTATTTACCAATATGGAGCAGGGCATCAGGTCCCTGAATATATTTGGATGGGGATTGAATAATTTTCAGCATAAGAATATTCCTTTTGTGGAAACTCAATGTCTGTTTGTCGCATCAATTTTCCTAATGAACAAGGAGCAAAATGTGACAGACTGGTAAACTATCTTCGGATGAAAAAAGTACTTAAATTACTTCACAGACTAACACCATCTATAAAAATTAATGGTTGGTTATGGATAAATAAAGTTGTTATGCCCATTTTGTCGTGGGAAATGTGTGTTTTTTTGATCTATACCCGGATCTCTGTACTGGAACAGGCCCTTTTTCTTCATAGCTGCGTTTGGGGAAGCTAGTGGGTTGGACAGGTAAAAAGCGGACAGAGTGGCAGGTATTGCTTTACCGATCTCTTAATCAGGCGATCTGATTAAGAGACAGCTATCGGTTGGGTGTATAAAAATCAGCGAACTTGAATGTGGCTATTATTAATTTGATAGTTAAAGAAGTACTTGAGAATCAGGTTCAACAAAATGCCGTAAGCTGGCAAGAAAAAGATTAAATAAATTAATAGCTTAAAGCAGTAATCGACTAACCCAATCTCGATCCAGTTAGCGGCCATGAAAGCATCGGTACTGCGATAGAAAGCGATAGAGAAAAAGGCTAGGGTATCAAGTAAGTTGCCGAAGAACATCGCCGCTGCGGGAGCGACCCACCAATTGCGTCTCCGGCGCAGACGATTGAAGACGTATACATCCAATATCTGCCCAAGGAAGTAAGCCATAAAGCTGGCGCAGGCAATACGGGCAACAAAGAGATTGAATTCAAGTAGCGCGGTAAACTCTTGCCACTCTCCTTGGAAAAATAGGGCAGAAATTATATAAGAGATCAGCAATGCGGGGATCATAACGGTGGTAATGATCCGCCTTGCCAGTGGTGCGCCGTAGATACGAACCGTCAAATCTGTTGCAAGGAAAATAAATGGAAAAGTAAAGGCTCCCCAAGTGGTATGAAAACCGAAAATAGAGACGGGTAGCTGCACCAGATAATTACTGGAAATAATAATCAGAATGTGGAATAACGAAAGCCAAATTAAAGCGATAGCACGCTGTTGTGTAATCGTAGTTGATAAAAACATATTGTACCTTTTTTGAAATATGGGGTGAGGGAACCCAATGAAAGATCTGCCGTTTTAACTGACGGCACCTCACATGATATGTCGGTTGTGCACGAATTCAAAATGCCGGTATGTAAAGTTAATTTTTGCTGGCTTTTTTATAATATAATTCGGTCTAATAGACTGACTGAAATTGTAGAGATAAGTTATGCCCGATGTGTTTACTCATCCAGACCAGACCCTTGATACACAAGGGCTTCGCTGTCCTGAACCAGTAATGATGGTGCGGAAAACTGTGCGTCATATGGAAGCAGGGCAGATGTTATTAATTCTTGCTGATGATCCGGCAACTACGCGTGATATTCCCAGTTTCTGCCATTTTATGGAGCATCAACTGATTGCGCAAGAAACGGAACAAATGCCTTACCGCTATCTGGTTCGGAAAAAAGAGAGTCAACTCTGAATTGAATATAACAGCCAAGTTGAGAAATGAACGCTTTTACTTTTTACCATGCCTTCGAACGTCAATGAGTTTTCACCACTGAATTTATCTTGCTATAGCACAGGATATGAGCTGGAAATAAGACTCATATCCTTAATATACCCGTTATCTTTCAAGCTGCCTCTTTGTTGGCTGCACTCACTCACCCCGGTCACATAGTTCGCTATGCTCCCGGGGATTCGCTCCCTTGCCGTCGCGATGCATCTTGAAATCCATAGGGTATAGCTAGGCAATTTTCGTTATTTCAGCTTAATCCTCAATAACCTTACCGCGTTTGCCGTCACAAGAGCGGTTGCGCCAGAATCCGCCAGTACTGCCATCCACAAGCCTGTAATACCCAATAGGCTAGTGATAAGGAAGATCCCTTTTAGCCCCAAGGCAATAGCAATGTTTTGACGGATATTATTGTGCGTTGCGCGGGAAAGGGTGATGATTTCCGACAAACCTGTCAGACGGTTGTGAGTCAATGCTGCATCTGCGGTTTCCAGAGCGACATCGGTACCGCTTCCCATCGCTACACCGATACTGGAAGCTTTCATTGCGGGTGCGTCATTGATGCCGTCACCGACCATCATTGTGCTGTGATCTTTATTCAATGCAATGACCGCTTTGACTTTATCTTCTGGCATTAACCCGGCGCGGAAATCTATCCCTAACTGACCGGCAATTGCAGTTGCTGCACGTGGGTTATCCCCTGTCAACATCACCGATTTAATACCTTGATCTTTCAGTAAACGGATAGCATCAATTGCATCTTGACGTAACGTATCTTGCATCGCGATAAGGCCAGTAAATTGTTCATCATGCATCACGGCAACAACGGTTTTACCGCAATCTTCTAACTGAACAATTTTTTGTTTCCAATGCTCAGATAACGTGTTTGCTGGCAGTTTTCCGGGCGCACTGACGAGAATACGTTTACCGTCCAACTGACCTTCAACACCAACACCCGCCAGCGCTTTACGGTGTTCAGCTTCGGTAATACTAACGTTTTTACTTTCTGCATATTGCAAAATGGCTTTAGCCAGTGGGTGGTGGGAGCCGCTTTCTACTGCGGAAGCCAAAGTTAATAACTGGGATTCGCTGATGTTTTCTGCTGGTTGTATATCTGTGACTTGTGGTTTACCGGCGGTCAGCGTACCGGTTTTATCAAAAGCGATAGTGGTGATTAGTCCCAGTTGTTCCAGTGCCGCACCACCTTTAATCAAGGCACCTCGGCGGGTTGCTGCTGCAAGGGCAGAGGTAATTGCGGCGGGTGTGGAAATCACTAAAGCACAAGGGCAACCGATCAGTAGCAAAGTAAGACCACGGTAGATCCATGTGTCCCAAGGTTGGCTGAATACAGTAGGTGGAATGATGATAACCAACGCAGAAAACAGCATAATCAGCGGAGTGTAAATCCGGCTAAAACGGTCAATGAAACGCTCAATCGGTGCGCGGCGTTCTTCGGCTTCTTCAATCAGTTGCAGAATACGGTCAATGGCATTGTTGCCCTGTTCGGACAGCACTTTCATTTGGACTGCACGATCCACGGATAAACAACCTGCCGGAACTTTTTCTCCTTGCATTCGTTCAACCGGAATAGATTCGCCTGTCAGTGCACTTTCATCAAAGCTAGCGAATGAATTGAGTAATTCGGCATCAGTGGGTAAACGTCCGCCTGGAGCAATCTCGATGATATCGCCAGGGCGAAGGTCTGAAACTGGGACAGTTCTTTTTTCACCATTTTTTATCAGTAGAGCCTCTTCCGGCACCAGTGCCATCAATGCGCTAACCCCTCGACGAGCACGGCCGGCAGCATAAGCTTCCAGCATTTCACCCAGCATAAACAGCAGTAGTACCATTGCTGCTTCAGCGGTGGCGTCAATAAACAGTGCGCCAATGGCGGCAACACTCATCAATGTTTCAATGGCGAATGGCGTGCCTGATCGTATGAGCTGCCAGGCTTTGGTGACAATAGGTACCAATCCAATCACGGTGGTGATGATAAAGGCAATACGGCCAAATGAGGGATTGATGTGAGAGATTCCCCAACTTATCAGCATCATCAGTGAAAGAGTGATGATTGGGGCAAATTCTTTCCAGCGGCTGCTTTTTTCTGCTTTCTGACTTGAATCGGAATTGCGTAGAGTAAATCCAGCCTGATTAACGGCTTGAATAACGGCTGAACGTATATCGGTATCCGCATCCACAACTAGTTTTTCTGTTGCGAATAGAACCTTGGCTTGTTTCACTTCTGGAATTTTGCTAACCGCGGTTTCAATTTTACGGGCACAACTTGGACAATCCATACCATTAACCACCCAACTGAAACGTTGGTTTGCCAAAAGCGCAGGTGCTTGTGTCTCTTGTGTATCATGGGAAGGGTGATGCTTATGTGAGCAAGCCTTACCATGTTCATGTTCATGATGATGTAAATGTTCACTAACTTGTTTAGCCTGATCTGAACAAGTAGTCGTCGCGCAACAGCTTCCATGCTGGTGGTTATGTTGATGAGCACTATTTTTGTTTGAATTTGAGTACATGGACTCCCCCTGAATAGAGTTAACTCAAAGATAATGATTAAACTCTACACTTTGGAGCCTACTCCAGAGTCAATAAAAAGAAAAAATAAAGTTGTCAAATTGTACGACTGAGTGCTGATATCTATTTTCAACTTAATCTTTTTATTAAAGATAAATAGAACGAATAATCAGAAAATGGCCGATAAAATAACAGGTTGCTACAATCGCCTTAGAAGATTTGAACTGGAAACGGTAATGGTTAATCAACCAGACACTATGTGACAGTAACAACAAGATAGTGCCTGCTAACAGGGAGAAACCATACGCTGTATTAAGGGAGAAATATTGTTCACCTGCCATCCACACCATTATCAGGAGCATGACAATTGAGGCAACGACTAGCCAGCGCATTTCCTCCAGTTTATTCCAAATAACCAGCAGAATAACGGAGCCCAGAACCAGTAAAATTAATGGCAGCGGGAAGAAGAAACTGAAATTCATCTGCATTACAAAGCTTATCGTGTAGAGCAGATAACAGAGGAATAATGTGCTTAGGGAGAGTAGTGAATACTTACTGGGGAGCATGCGCAGAGCATCTGATATTAAAGCAGTGAATAACCCAAGACAGATTAAATAACCTGAAATATGCAGCTCAGGCGCTTGCCATGCCCACAATAACAACAATAGCAGAGTGACTGGCCTGAATAGCCATCTTTGCCAGTTTGGACCACGGTAAGCTGCATCAACATACAACCAACCAGAAAGAAATACTGCAATAAATGGCCAGCTCATCTTTGTTCCTTAAATAAGTAATGGATAAGGGTTCTACTCTTTTACTATCAAAATATAGACTTAAATAATAGAGATTGGTTTAAGTATCTGTGCGGAAATAGGCAATAAATTAAGAAATGATTTATCTGTTCAGCAAAGAAAGCAGGCAATAAGTTGTGTTGAGACAGAATTCTGAACGCCCTCCTCATAACCGGAAAGAGGAATGAAATGAATCATTCCTCACATAATTGTATATCCTATGGATTTCAAGATGCATCGCGACGGCCAAGGAGTGAATCCCCGGGAGCATAGGTAACTATGTGACCGGGGTGAGCGAGTGCAGCCAACAAAGAGGCAACTTGAAAGATGACGGGTATATATACTTTCCGGGTGTTGGGGCGTGTGTCTACTATTTGAGGTGATGGCTTTTCTCTTTCCGTTGTTTTTTCTGCATTGACAGTAGTTCAAAAACACCAAAAAAGAAGATCTTGGTTTGCATCAGGCTAGAGAGTTTTTGGTCTTTGGGCTGACTGGTTTTCAGAAGCAGCATTTGAAATGCATGCATGACCACCATGAAAATCATGGCGACATCCATAAAATACTTCAATGGTTTTGGAAATGGATGGATCAGGTTAAAGATCAGAAATCCCCAAACGCAGATCATTAACAGTTTGCCCAATTGAATAAACATCAGTGTATACTCCAAAGTAAGCGTTATGCAGGTAAGTAACGGATATAGAGCCGGTATGCGACTTGTCCGGCGACTTTTTCACGATGAAGTTGCCAGTTAACAGGCACATCAATCGCCATTGATTCAGATTCAGCCTCAACATAAATCCAGCTTTCATCTGCCAGCCAATTTTGCTCTTCCAACAATTTTATAGTTTCGCTAAGCATTCCTTTACGAAAAGGAGGATCAAGGAAAACGACATCGTAGGGTTTTCCTGATTGGGATAAATAGGTTAATGCACTGTCGTTAATGACCTCGGCGTTTTGGGTACTGAGCAGATCCAAATTCGCGGAAAGCTGTTTGGCTATATTACGTTCATATTCAATTAGGGTAACTTGGGCTGCATAACGAGAAAGCGCTTCTAATCCAAGTGCTCCGCTTCCTGCATAGCAATCCAAGCAGTGTGCTTCCTGAATAACTGGGGCTAGCCAGTTAAATAGCGTCTCTCTGACACGATCTGTCGTTGGACGTAATCCAGGGCTATCCGGTACAGGTAATTTTCGGCCTCGCCATTTTCCGCCAATAATGCGGATTTGTCCCATCGATTGCCGTTGTGATTTCTTTGCCATAATTTGCGTAACAGTTGTTAAGACTTACAGGCATTAATTTACCATGAAATTCATGATTGATATGTGTTGAGCTATTACGAAAATGTTAGACTGTTTCTAATTTCGTTATTATTCCTTGTTGTAACGCCATGATTTAACCTTGAGGAGAGCAGTGGCTAATGGCAAAAGAGAAAAAAAGAGGCTTTTTCTCCTGGTTCGGGCGTGGCCGTCAGGAAGAGCAGCAAAAAGAAGAACAATTGGCGGCGGAGCAGGCGGAACAGCAACGTCTTGCCGAGGAAGCTGCAAGGTTGGCGGCGGAGCAGGCGGAACAACAGCGTCTTGCCGAGGAAGCCGCAAGATTGGCGGCGGAGCAGGCGGAACAACAGCGTCTTGCCGAGGAAGCCGCAAGGTTGGCGGCAGAGCAGGTACAAACTGAACAGACAGAGCTAGTTATATCAAAAGAGCAAGAGCGTCCGACTAAAGAGGGCTTTTTCTCTCGCCTGAAACGCAGTTTGGTTAAAACTCGTCAGAATTTAGGGTCCGGTTTTCTTAGTCTATTCAGTGGCAAAAAGATCGATGATGACCTATTTGATGAATTGGAAGAGCAGTTATTGATTGCTGATGTTGGTGTCGATACTACCCGTAAAATCATTAGCAGTTTGACAACACATGCCAGCCGTAAAGAGCTAAAAGACGCAGAAGCGTTGTATGCCAAACTGAAAGAAGAGATGTCTGGTATTCTGACTAAAGTGAATAAACCCTTGGACATTGAAGGAAAAACGCCGTACGTCATTCTGATGGTTGGTGTTAATGGTGTTGGAAAAACCACGACAATTGGTAAATTGGCGCGTCAATTTCAGGCACAAGGTAAATCTGTCATGCTGGCAGCCGGAGATACTTTCCGTGCAGCCGCCGTTGAACAGTTACAGGTGTGGGGGGAACGTAACCATATTCCGGTAGTGGCGCAACATACTGGCGCTGATCCCGCTTCTGTGATTTTCGATGCTATTCAGTCAGCTAAAGCCAAAGGTGTCGATGTCCTGATTGCAGATACCGCAGGTCGTTTGCAAAATAAATCTCATCTGATGGAAGAATTGAAGAAGATTGTCCGAGTGATGAAAAAACTGGACGAAAATGCTCCACATGAAATTATGCTGACATTGGATGCCAGTACCGGTCAGAATGCGATAAATCAGGCTAAACTATTCCATGAAGCTGTTGGGTTGACAGGCATCTCATTGACAAAACTGGATGGTACTGCCAAAGGTGGAGTAATTTTCGCCATTGCTGATCAGTTTGAAATTCCTATTCGTTATATTGGGGTTGGTGAAGGAATTGAAGATCTACGGCCATTTAAGGCAGACGACTTTATAGAGGCACTTTTTGCCCGAGAGGATTAATTACCTATGATTCGCTTTGAACAGGTCAGTAAAGCTTATCTGGGGGGACGGCAAGCCCTGCAAGGGGTGGATTTTCATTTGCGCCCTGCGGAAATGGCATTTCTAATCGGTCACTCAGGGGCAGGTAAAAGTACCTTGCTGAAACTTATCTGTGGCATTGAGCGGCCTAGTGCCGGACATATCTGGTTTGCCGGTCATGATATCAGCCGGTTAAAAAGCCGTGAGGTACCTTTTCTACGTCGTCAGATTGGTATGATTTTCCAAGATCATCATCTGCTGTTGGGTCGGACGGTATACGATAATGTGGCAATGCCACTGATTATTTCAGGTGCAAGTTCTGAAGATATCCGTCGTCGGACTTCCGCTGCTTTGGATAAGGTTGGTCTGCTGGACAAAGCGAAAAATTTCCCAATTCAACTTTCAGGGGGAGAACAACAACGAGTTGGCATTGCTCGTGCGGTTGTGAATAAGCCGACTGTTTTGTTGGCGGATGAACCTACCGGTAATCTGGATGGTGAGTTGTCGGAGGGTATTTTACGACTGTTTGAAGAATTTAATCGGGTTGGGGTGACAGTGCTGATAGCGACCCATGATATGGCACTGATTGAAAGACGGAAATATCGTATTCTGACTCTGAGCCAAGGCCGTATGGCGGGAGAGCATCATGGTTAAAAATGTGCGTAAGGCAGCGGGGAAAGTAACAAGATCGAAAAGTAAAGTTTTACAAGGAGGATGGCGTGAGCAGTGGCGCTATGCTTGGATGAATACGTTGACAGATATGTCGCGTCAGCCGTTGGCAACTTTGTTGACCGTGATGGTGATTGCTATCTCCCTGACATTACCAAGTGTTTGTTACATTGTGTGGAAGAATGTCAGCCAGGCTGCGGAGACATGGTATCCCTCCCCTCAACTGACGGTATATCTCGATAAATCACTGGATGATAGCAGTGCTCAGAAATTAATAAGTGAGCTGAAAGCACTTGATGGTGTGGATAATGTCAACTATCTCTCACGTCAGGAAGCAATGACAGAATTCCGCGCCTGGTCTGGCTTTGGTAGCGCACTGGATATGCTGGAAGAGAATCCGTTGCCCGCGGTGGCTATTATCACACCGAAAATCGATTTTCAGAGTTCACAGACGCTGACCACGCTGCGTGATAGAGTTTCTCAGGTTAAAGGTATTGAAGAAGTTCGGATGGATGATAGCTGGTTTGCTCGTCTGGCGGCGCTGACAGGTCTTATCGGTCAGATTGTGACAGTAATCGGTATTCTGATGATCGTTGCGCTGTTTTTGGTCATCGGTAATAGTGTGCGTCTCAGCATCTTCAGTCATCGTGATACGATTAACGTGATGAAGCTTATTGGTGCAACGGATGGCTTTATTTTGCGCCCGTTCCTCAATGGTGGTGCTTTGTTAGGGGCTTTGGGGGCAATTTTATCGTTAATTTTGTCTGCGCTGTTGGTGTGGAAACTTTCTGATGTTGTCACACAGGTTGCCAGTGTATTTGGCACGACATTTAATTTACATGGGCTTTCATGGGATGAGTCCCTGCTGCTAGTTTTGCTCTCCGCAATGATTGGTTGGGTCGCTGCTTGGTTGGCGACAACTCAGCATTTGCGTCATTTTACGCCAGAATAAAACGGTAATTTTCGATTTTCTTCTGTGTAGAATTAATTAAAAAGGTGCTTGTACTCTCCCGGTGAACCTGGCGGGCGCTTTTGTGAAATGGGATTAATATTTGTCGGGGATAGTACAAATAAAGGTAGTTGCATAAATATAAAACTATCTGTTATTTTTTGTTCTGTGGACCCATTATCGGGATGGTCGGTACTGAAATTATTACTCTTCCACGGATCTGTAACTTGAATATGCACATTCTGGTGATAGACTGTACCGCTGTATGTTGAACGTAGGTTCTCATATACACTGATGTAATCTAATCCATACTAACGATTTGAGCCTTATTTGAGAGGATTTGAATGGCCAAAGAAATGCAAACCTTAGCGTTAGTTCCTCAAGGAAGTCTAGAGGGCTATATCCGTGCCTCTAATATTTATCCAATGCTGACAGCAGAGGAAGAGAAGGAACTGGCTGAAAGGCTGCATTACCAGGGAGATCTGGATGCAGCTAAGAAGCTGATTCTGTCTCATCTGCGCTTCGTTGTTCATGTCGCTCGTAGCTATGCTGGTTATGGGCTACCTCAGGCGGATTTAATTCAGGAAGGGAATATTGGCCTGATGAAAGCAGTACGTCGTTTTAACCCGGAAGTAGGGGTGCGTCTGGTTTCTTTTGCCGTCCACTGGATTAAAGCTGAAATCCATGAATATGTACTGCGTAACTGGCGTATTGTTAAAGTTGCAACAACTAAAGCACAGCGTAAGCTGTTCTTTAACCTGCGTAAAACTAAACAGCGCTTAGGGTGGTTCAATCAGGACGAAGTAGAAATGGTCGCCAAAGAACTTGGTGTGACCAGTAAAGATGTGCGTGAGATGGAATCTCGTATGTCAGCGCAGGATATGGCGTTTGATATGTCTGCCGATGATGATAGTCAGGAAGGTCAACCGGTTGCGCCAGTGCTGTATCTTCAGGATAAAGCATCTGATTTTGCAGACGGCATTGAAGAGGACAATTGGGAAAACCATGCGGCTGATAAATTATCGGTAGCGATGGAAAGTTTAGACGAGCGCAGTCAGGATATTATCCGTTGCCGCTGGTTAGATGATGACAATAAATCTACCCTGCAAGAACTGGCGGATAAGTATGGTGTTTCTGCGGAGCGTGTACGTCAGCTTGAAAAAAATGCCATGAAAAAATTGCGTGTAGCCATTGAGGCATAAATAGAGTGATTTTGCGTTAATGCATTCGCAATGAATAAATTAAAAAGGCGATAATGGTTTATCGCCTTTTTTGTTTTATTTTTCATTGTTGTCATCTAATCCTATGAAAATTGTTATTGCGCCTGACTCATTTAAAGAAAGTCTCAGTGCCTTGCAGGCCGCTGAAGCGATAGAGCAAGGATTTCGGGAAATCTATCCACAAGCAGAATACATTAAATTGCCGATGGCTGATGGCGGTGAAGGTACGGTTGAATCGATGGTTGCAGCCACCAATGGGAGAGTTGTACACCTGTCGGTTACTGGTCCGTTAAATCAGCCGGTGGATAGCTTTTTCGGCGTGCTAGGTGATGGAGAAACCGCTGTTATTGAAATCGCGGCGGCTTCTGGCTTACATCTGGTGCCGATGGAAAAGCGTAATCCGCTGATAACCACGACTTATGGTACCGGCGAGCTGATGTTGGCTGCTTTGGATCAAGGTGTCAGAAAGATAATTTTAGGCATTGGTGGTAGCGCGACTAATGATGGCGGTGCCGGTATGATGCAGGCGTTGGGGGCTTGTTTGCTTGATTCTGATGGTAAAGCGTTGGAAGCTGGCGGGGCTGCGCTAAGTCGGCTCGCTAAAATCGATCTTTCTGGTTTGGACGTTCGTTTGAGTCGGACTGAAATTATCGTTGCCTGTGATGTGACTAACCCATTATGCGGCGAGTTTGGTGCATCTGCTATTTTCGGGCCACAGAAAGGAGCGACACCAGAGATGGTGAAAGAGTTGGATGCAGCCTTGCGCCATTATGGTGAGAAAATTGAGTTACTGACCGGCATTAAGGTCATTGACGTACCGGGTGCAGGAGCAGCAGGGGGAATGGGCGTTCCTTTACTTGGTTGGTTGGACGCTAAATTGCAACCGGGAATTGATATTGTTATCTCCACGCTGGAATTGGAAAAGGCAGTACAAGGCGCTGATCTGGTTATTACTGGTGAAGGCCGAATGGACAGCCAGACTATTTACGGTAAAACACCGATTGGTGTTGCTCGTATCGCCAAAAAGTATGCTATTTCAACCATTGCATTAGTTGGCAGTATAAGTCAGAACTATAGCATCGTTCATGAGCACGGATTGGATGCCGTTTTCTCAATTATGCCCGGCGTTTGTTCTCTTTCTGACGCTCTTGCTTGCGGGCATGAGAATTTGAGGGTGACTGCCCGCAATGTGGCTGCGGTCTGGAAAATGGGTCAGCTAGAATAAGAATTTGATTTGGGATCGTAGTAAAAACCACAGGCACTCATAAAACCTTTTAATGCTGGTTCGTTAGCATCGGAGAACCCTTCAAGGCTTAACTTCCACTGGTTAATGGTGGGATGCTGAGCTTTTATTTCATTTATCAGATATAAACCCACTCCCCGGCGGCGTGTTATTTCACGGACACATAAATCTTTAAGCAGGCCGGATTGATCACTGAAAGTCACTTTTACTGCGGCCAGTAATCTATCATTAAAACGAGCAGCGAACAGTTTATTTCCGTTTTTTAGATGGATTTGCCACTGTTCAGGTATTTGCTGAGGCCAGATTTTTTTCAGATCAATCATATCTTGTGCGGACAAAACAGTAAGTTGTTCAATAGTTAGCTTCATGGTTTTTCCATATCAATTTTAGTTGCATAGATCGATAGAGTGGAGTGTCGCGTAACCGCTTTTATACGTTACTGGAAAAATGTTTTTAACATGATCGATATTTCGAGTTAAAGATTGCTTTACTAATATTTAACCAGAATATCACACTATGTTTTGTCTAAATTCCAATCAACTTTGGCGGTATTTTATGCTGTAATTAATGCTTTTATCTACCTTGTTAATTTGATTTTAAGCATGAAATGCTATTTTAATAGCATGAAAAATAAAATCTTATTCATAAAAATTACTTTATCTAATCAGCGATCACAAAAGATCACGGTTATCCCATTAGATAATCGGAGATCTAAAAGGTAAACACAATAAATTAGACCAATAACGACACGGGGATAAATAAAATGAAAGTCATAACAGGTAAAAACCTATTAGCCGGCTGTATTGTCATGATGATGAGTTACTCACTGTGGGCACAAGAGATCAACGTGGCGATTGTGGGGGCAATGTCTGGTCCAGTTGCGCAATATGGTGATATGGAATTTACTGGCGCACGTCAGGCGATTGCAGATATCAATGCTAATGGTGGTATTAATGGTAATAAGCTGGTGGGGGTTGAATATGATGATGCGTGTGACCCGAAACAGGCTGTCGCTGTCGCGAATAAAGTGATTAATGACAACATTCGCTATGTTATCGGCCATTTATGCTCTTCCTCTACTCAACCGGCATCTGACATCTATGAAGATGAAGGTGTCATTATGATTACACCAGCAGCAACCAATGCCGATCTGACAACTCGTGGTTACCAAATGATTATGCGTACTACCGGGCTGGATTCTGATCAGGGACCAACGGCAGCGAAATATATTGCTGAAAAGATTAAACCTCAGCGTATAGCTATTGTTCATGATAAACAGCAATACGGTGAAGGGTTGGCTCGATCTGTTCTCGATAAATTGAAAAAAGCGGGAGCCAATATTGTCTTGTTTGAAGGCGTTACTGCTGGTGACAAAGACTTTTCGGCTCTGGTTGCCCGCCTGAAAAAAGAGAATGTGGATTTTGTCTATTTTGGTGGCTACTACCCTGAAATGGGGCAAATTCTGCGTCAAGCTAAACAGGCTGGTCTGAATATTCGTTTTATGGGACCGGAAGGTGTAGGTAACTCCTCGCTATCTAATATCGCCGGAGTTGCTTCTGAAGGAATGTTAGTCACCCTCCCTAAGCGTTACGATCAGGTACCGGTGAACAAAGCTATTGTTGAGGCGATCAAAGGTAAGAAAGGTGATCCGACAGGTCCGTTCGTCTGGACAACCTATGCTGCTCTGCAATCTCTGGCTGCGGCAATGAACCGTACCGGTAGTATGGAACCGATTGATTTGGTGAAAGACCTGAAAGCGAATCCAGTAGATACCGTAATGGGAACACTAAGCTGGAATGCCGTTGGCGATCTAAAAGGGTTCGAATTTGGTATTTTTGAATGGCATGCAGATGGTTCTTCTACTTCTGTGAAGTAAAGTCATCAGAACAGTCGTCAGCTTCTGTTTGTCAGGAGCTGTTATTCCAGAGGTACAAGGTATGTCAGAGCAATTTCTCTATTTTTTACAACAGATGTTAAATGGAGTGACTCTGGGTAGTACTTATGCATTGATTGCCATTGGTTATACGATGGTTTATGGCATTATCGGGATGATTAACTTCGCTCATGGTGAAGTTTACATGATTGGTAGCTATGTCTCCTTTATTGTGATTGCGGCTCTGATCATGATGGGCGTTGATTTGGGCTGGTTGCTGATTACTGCGGCTTTTTTAACATCAATTGTCATTGCTGCTGCTTATGGTTGGAGTATTGAGCGAGTGGCTTACAGGCCAGTTCGTCATTCCAAACGCTTGATTGCGCTGATTTCGGCGATTGGGATGTCTATTTTCTTGCAAAACTATGTCAGTCTGTCACAAAGTTCTCGCGATCTGGCATTGCCTAGCCTGATTACCGGGCAGTGGGTATTAGGCGAAAGTGATGGATTTTCTGCCAGTATTAGCGCAATGCAACTGACCATCTGGATAGTGACATTTCTTACCATGCTGATATTGACAGTATTCATTCGCTACTCCCGTATGGGACGTGCCTGCCGTGCTTGTGCGGAAGATCTGAAAATGGCCAGTTTGTTGGGGATCAATACTAACCGAATGATTTCCTTAACTTTTGTTATCGGTGCAGTTATGGCTGCAATAGCCGGTGTTTTGTTGGGGCAGTTCTACGGTGTAATAAATCCGTATATCGGTTTTATGGCAGGCATGAAAGCTTTCACCGCAGCAGTATTGGGAGGAATTGGCAGTATTCCAGGGGCGATGATTGGTGGCTTGATTTTGGGAATTTCTGAAGCCTTAACTTCTGCTTACTTGAGCACAGAATATAAAGATGCCGTTTCTTTTGCTCTGCTCATTGTTGTGCTGTTGTTTATGCCGACTGGAATCTTAGGCCGTCCAGAGGTAGAAAAGGTATGAAACATGCTAATTGGGTGAATGCCATTATCGCCTCAGTCGCTTTATTTGTGTTGTCTGCCTTTATGATGGGGATGCAGTTGTCGCTGGAGGGTACGAAGTTGGTCGTCCATCGTGCCGATGAAGTGCGATGGTTATGGATTGGTATTGGCTGTGCGGTTGTTTTTCTGTTCCAGCTATTGCGTCCGGTTGTTCAGCAGATAATGAAGAAAGTACCGATTAAAAGCTGGTCGTTGCCGGATTTCGATGGCTCAACCAAAGGACAAAAGTTACTGGCAATATTGGTCATTATTACTGCAATTTTCTGGCCGTTTATTGTCTCCCGTGGTAGTGTTGATATTGCTACACTGACGTTAATTTATGTCATGCTAGGGTTGGGTTTGAATGTCGTGGTTGGTTTGTCGGGGTTGCTGGTGCTTGGGTATGCAGGTTTTTATGCTATCGGTGCTTATACCTACGCTTTGCTAAGTCACTATTACGGATTAGGGTTTTGGCAGAGTTTGCCGCTGGCGGGGTTAACGGCTGCTTTATCGGGGTTGTTGTTGGGCTTTCCGGTATTGCGATTGCGAGGTGACTATCTGGCAATTGTTACGCTTGGTTTTGGTGAAATTGTTCGCATTCTACTGTTGAATAATACTGAAATAACCGGTGGCCCGAATGGTATCAGCCAGATCCCAAAACCGACTTTCTTCGGGCTGGAATTTAACCGTAGTGTGAAAGAGGGTGGTTGGGATACTTTCCACAATTTCTTTGGTTTGAAATACGATCCCAGTGATCGGGTCATCTTCCTTTATCTGGTGGCGTTACTGTTGGTAATACTGACAGTATTTATTATTAATCGACTACTGCGTATGCCATTAGGTCGCGCATGGGAAGCGCTGCGTGAAGATGAGATTGCTTGCCGCTCTCTTGGCCTGAGTCCAACCCGTATTAAACTGGCTGCGTTTACTATCAGTGCGGCATTTGCCGGTTTTGCGGGTACTTTATTTGCTGCCCGGCAGGGTTTCGTCAGCCCAGAGTCCTTCACTTTTTCTGAATCTGCTTTTGTGCTGGCGATTGTGGTACTCGGAGGGATGGGCTCACAGACTGCGGTGATTCTAGCCGCCATTTTGTTGGTGGTTTCCCGTGAGATGATGCGTGATCTGAATGCCTATAGTATGTTGCTGCTAGGGGCAATGATGGTATTGATGATGGTTTGGCGTCCGCAAGGGTTGCTACCGACAAAACGCCGTCATGTCAAATTGGAACGACAGGTACAGGGAGGAAAGCAAGCATGAGTACAACACCATTATTGCAAGTTTCCGATCTGACCATGCGCTTCGGTGGTTTGCTGGCGGTTAATAACGTTGCCCTGAGGCTAAATCAGGGTGAAATTGTTTCTCTTATTGGCCCTAATGGAGCAGGGAAAACCACGATCTTTAATTGTCTGACAGGATTTTACTGTCCGACAAGCGGTACGATAAAGCTGCGGGAAAAACATCTGGAAGGGTTATCTGGGCAGGCTATTGCTCGTATGGGTGTTATCAGAACATTCCAGCATGTGCGGTTATTCCGAGAGATGACGGTGATTGAGAATCTATTAGTGGCGCAGCATCAGCATCTTAAAAGGGGCCTTTTTGCCGGCCTTTTTAAAACGCCGGCATTCCGCCGGGCAGAATCTAAGGCCGTAGATTGGGCCATAACTTGGTTAGAACGGATTGGTTTATTACCACTGGCAAACAGACAGGCAGGTAATCTGGCATACGGTCAGCAACGGCGTTTGGAGATTGCTCGCTGCATGGTGGTTCGCCCGGAAATTTTGATGCTGGATGAACCTGCTGCGGGTCTGAATCCGAAAGAGACAGAAGAGCTTAATGCTTTAATTGCTGAACTAAGGGAACATCATCAAGTTTCTGTATTGCTGATTGAGCATGATATGAAATTGGTGATGGGAATTTCAGATCGTATCTATGTTGTTAATCAGGGAATGTCTTTGGCGCAAGGGAGGCCAGAAGAGATTCGTAACAACCCGGATGTTATCCGGGCATATCTGGGCGAGGTGTATTAATTATGTTGGAATTTAAGCGGGTATCCGCCCACTATGGGGAAGTTCAGGTGTTGCATCAGGTTAGCCTGAATATTCAGCAGGGAGAAATTGTCACTCTGATTGGTGCAAATGGCGCAGGAAAAACAACATTGCTCAGCACCTTATGTAGTGAACCCAGAGCAACTGAAGGTTCCATTATTTTTCGTGGTCAGGATATCACCCAATGGTCGACATCTCGTATTATGCGTGAGGACATCGCGATTGTTCCTGAAGGTCGCAGAGTGTTTGCTCGTATGACAGTGGAAGAGAATTTGGCAATGGGCGGCTTTTTTGCTGATAAGACTCAGTATCAGCGGCGCATTGAGCGGGTTTATGATTTATTTCCGCGTTTACAGGAAAGACGTAACCAGCGGGCTGGAACGATGTCCGGTGGTGAACAGCAAATGTTGGCAATTGGCCGCGCTTTAATGAGCCAGCCACAATTATTGTTGCTGGATGAGCCTTCATTGGGACTGGCACCGATAGTTATCATTCAGATTTTCGATACTATACAGCAGTTGAGGGAAGAGGGGATGACAATCTTTTTAGTTGAACAGAATGCAAATCAGGCATTGAAATTGGCTGACCGAGGATATGTATTGGAAAACGGTAAGATCGTACTAGAAGACAGCGGGTCTGCATTATTGGTTAATGAAGCTGTGAGAAATGCGTATTTGGGAGGATAGAGGCGTATTCTTTTTCACAGGAAGGGAATTAAGATGGTTGATTATCCTCGTAGTACTGGGAAGGTTGTTTTTCCCAAGGTGAGGATGCCATTAATAACGCTTTAAGTCTGGTATTATCTGGGGGCGCGGCAACGAGTGTGGTTTCAAATGCTTTGAAATCTGCCCTTATTTTTTTCTGTGTTTTTTCGTCATATTTTAAGCGATATATACCCCATGGATTTCAAGATGGATCGCGACGGCAAGGGAGCGAATCCCAGGGAGCATAGGTAACTATGTGACCGGGGTGAGTGAGTGCAGCCAACAAAGAGGCAACTTGAAAGATAACGGATATAGTTTATTGGTGGAGTAATGGAAGGTTAATTAATTGTATTCAGCATATTTGAATAGCTAAAATCTACAGTCAAAATTATTTTGTTATTATGAAGTTGATTTATTTATTATCATTTTAACATTGCGAGTGAATTTGTGAATTATTACAGTCACTGTATAAAGGTGAAATTGGAAAATAAAAATAGAATCATATAGTACTATAGCAACCAATATTCATATTATTAATCTCAGGTGAATAACGTAATGCCAATAATTCCCATTTTAATATTTTTGTATGTGTTGTTTATATCTCATATAATTTTATTAACTCTTAAATAATAGTGATTTCATTGAAGAGGGGCATTGACATGAACTTTATCTCTGCTATAGTTTTTATATTATTGTGATTTTTTTAGATATGTCTCATTAATAACTTACTTATAATATGGATATATTAATATTCTGATGAGTTATTGTGGTATGTAAAGTCCACGTAATATATTGGGGAATTAATTTTCAAAGGTAATATACCCTATGGATTTCAAGATGGATCGCGACGGCAAGCAGGGTGAGATCTCACATTTTTAATAAGGTTATTTTGGTTAAATAAAAATCAGAATATGACTTTTTATAGGCATTTCTCTCATTAAAACGTTAAGATCTCTCTCTTCCAT
>NZ_JBHFKT010000035.1:0-53271 GCF_042879335.1 Photorhabdus sp. RM96S
GGTCGAGTCGGATGGGAACGACTTTGGGAAGGTTGGTTTCGGCTGCAAACCCTGATAGACGGCTATTTGCTGGCTAAATCAGTTGATTTGGAGATCTGATCAAGAGACAGGACTCAGATAGGGCCTGATGTGCCGACAGAGTGAAAATCAGCGCCTTACGGTCATCTAATAGAAACACCGCCTGATATTGATAAACTTGTTGCTCTTTTTTGGGACGATAACGGGAAAACAGCGCAGTGCCGGATAACAGGTTGTCACCAAGAACCGCAGGCTGTTCGTCAAGTAATTGCCAATCTCGCAATCCTTTTTTTAGTAACTCTTTTTAACGAACCAAGTAGTCGGTCAGGCTTTCACCTTCATCCAAACTATCACGGGAAATGTTCAATGCAGGGGCATTAGGGGCTGTAATGATATTAACGGTTTGCTCTTGATAACCTTCTGGTAGGGTAATGCTGCCTTCACTAAACCGACAACGGAGATGATTATCCATCTATTTTTACCTCCGTCATCACCATAGTATTATTAGTTAAAACCACCATGATTAAGTATTCTCGTATAAATGAAATATCCTTATTGGAAGCACCAGAGTTGTTAATTCCTATTAATCAACAAGCTAATTTACGAATAAAAATCTATCAATCTTTTTAACATATCAATAACTATAAAACAAATTAAATAGTTATATCGTCATTAACCATTAACAGTCATCTTTAATTAAACAATTCTCACGCTTGATGCTTATTCTGATCGCTAAAGAACAAGCACACAGAGACTTAATTATTTCCCGATATTGGTGATTTCACCTCATGTTGACAAAATACCAAGTGAAAAACCCAGAATGAGTCAAATAATATTACTATTCGCCTCATTTGGTGAGTAGAATAGAAGCCTTATTTGACTCACGGGTGAAGCAAATGTGGATATGGGAACAACCGAACTGGCCGGAATTCCATTGGAATGTCAATACTATTGCACCATTACTGCGAGATGTGCATTTCAATCAGGGACTGTTATTAGGCAAATCTGATTATGAAGACACCAAGCAGGCAACGCTTGATAGCCTTCTATCTAGCATACTCTATTCAAGTGAAATTGAAGGAGAAAGACTGAATGCAGCTTCGATACGTTCATCATTGGCAAACAGATTAGGTATTACGGAAGAAAAACCTTATCCAATCGTAGAAAAGAGTGACGGCATTACAAAGGTTGCTCTTGATGTGATAGAAAATAGCCACTCCGATTTAACCCTTGAACGCATACTCAAGTGGCATCAGTTGATATTCCCCGAAGGCTATACCATGTTCAATCCGATACAAGGAGGCAAATTACGCGAAAGGATGATAGAAGTGGTATCCGGTCGTTTGGATAAGCCAACTGTTCACCTTGAGGCGCCACCACCAGAAAAAATGGTCGATGAAGTACCCCAATTTATAACGTGGTTCAATCAATCCCGAACAGATACTAGGCTCGATCCCATCATCAGAGCAGCAATTGTCCATTTATGGTTTGTAACAATCCATCCTTTAGAAGACGGAAACGGGCGCATTACCCGATTTTTAACAGACCTTGCACTTGCTCAAGCCGAAAACCGTTCAATTCGTTTCTATGCAATGTCGGTAAGTATTTGTCATCATCGTAAAGCGTATTACGAAATCCTTGAAAATACTCAACATGGCGGTTTGGATATTACTGATTGGTTGGTTTGGTTTTTGAAAATACTGAATGAGACCTTAACAAATAAATTGAAAGAAATTAATCAGGTTGTACAAAAAGCTAAATTTTGGCGCCGGATAGACCAGACTCAACTTACAGCAGAGCAAACGAAGGTGCTAAACCGTATGCTGGATGGCAATTTTGAGCAAGGCATTAGCAGCAGCCAATATCAAAAGGTAGCGAAGATAAGTCGCGCCACTGCAACCAGACACCTGACACATTTGGTTGAGCTAGGTTGTTTAGAAAGTACTGGTGCTGGTGGTCGTAGCACTCGTTACCTTATTAATCACGAGTATTGAATTATAGTGTGAGTAGTACACAATCAACCTGCTGCCCTGAGTAGCCCTCTCTTGGATAAAATGCCAGTGATGACCTTAGGTTTGAAATGGCCCCGTCAATCAAGGGGCCTTGCTTATTTTGATCCGAATATCAAATCAATAGCGAACCATCACGGATTTCAATTCAGTATAGTGCTCAATAAAGGCGCTACCGAATTCACGACCAATACCTGAGGATTTGGTACCACCAAATGGTAATGCCGGATCAAGGAATGTATGCATATTGATCCAAACAGTCCCCGCTTCGATACGCGGGATCATGCGCATAGCTTTGCTGAGATCATTGGTCCACAAACTCGCCGCTAAACCAAATGGAGTATTGTTCATCAATCCAATGAGTTCTTCTTCATCGTTATAGCTGAGGAAAGTCCCAACAGGGCCGAATGTCTCTTCCTTCATCAATGAATCTTCTGGGCTGTTAGCACGAATCACTGTTGGCGCCACAAAGAAACCCGGCCCGGCCAGAGCATGACCACCGTAAACAATCTCACTGCCTTCTTGACGAGCTTGCTCAAACAGGGACAGGATCTTGTCATAGTGTGCTTTGTTTGCCAACGGCCCCATTTCTGTTGATTCATCCAGAGGCAAGCCAATCTTCATTGCCGAGAGTCTTTCAGACAACAATTTCAGCACATCATCCATATGGCTTGCAGGAATATAGAAACGTTCCGCCGCCGCACAAATCTGCCCTTGATTGAGATAACCAGCCTCTAAAACACCATCGACAATTTTTTCAACAGGCATATCCGCTAAAAACGCTGCACCGTTCTTGCCACCCAATTCCAACGTGGTACGAGTCAATCCCTGTTCCATTGCTGATTTACCAACAGCAATACCCGTTGGCACCGATCCAGTGAAAGTGACCTTAGCACATAATGGATGACCTATCAGCGCAGGACCAAGCACCGAACCTGAACCATTAATCACATTAATGACACCATCAGGAATACCCGCTTGTTTGGCTAATTCAGCCACTCTGAGCATGGTCAACGGGGTGTATTCACTGGGTTTCAACACAATGGTACAGCCGCAAGTCAGTGCAGCCGCCATTTTCCAGATGGCAATCATGATGGAGAAATTCCACGGAATAATCCCTACCACAACACCAATCGGCTCGCGACGGGTAAACGCCGTGTATTGTTCACCCTTAAAAGAGGGCAAAGAGACATTCAGGGTTTCACCGCTGATCTTACTTGACCATCCGGCAAAATAACGCAGGAATTGAGCAGAAGAATCAATTTCTAGCATACGGGATAATTGGATGGTTTTACCGGAACAAAGGGTTTCTAACTGCGCCAACTCTTCCCGATGTGCCAGCAATAGATCTGCCAGACGATTCAAGCAATGACCGCGCTCCATCGGTGAAGTTTGGGCCCATACCCCATGAAATGCCTCATGTGCCGCTTGCATAGCCGCATTAACTTCCGCTTCACCGCCTTGATTAACCGTTGCAATGATTTCATCAGTCGCAGGGTTTATGACAGAAAATGTTTCACTCCCCTGACCAATGACCGGCTGACCATTAATATAATGTCCATGATTATGCTGCAAAAAGGCCGTAACTGACGGTAATAAGTTAATATCACTCATTATTTACCTCTATCAAATATACCCGTTATCTTTCAAGTTGCCTCTTTGTTGGCCGCACTCGCTCACCCCGGTCACATAGTTCGCTATGCTCCCGGGGATTCGCTCCCTTGCCGTCGCGATGCATCTTGAAATCCGTAGGGTATAAGTTTTTTTAACCTCTAATACAAGCCAGATAATGCTTCACAAAACGGTCAGCGGTGATTTCCCACAGTACTTCCGTTCCTTTCGGCGCAAACCAGGAATCCCCCGGATGATATTCAACGGTTTCACCGCTCTTCACATCGGTCAATTTTACCGAACCTTCTGTCACGGTTGCGTGCTCATCAAACGGATACACCATACTAAACTTGCCACGAGTACAAGCGAAAATACCACATGTCAGGCTATCCGTTGGTTCACCAAATATCATTGCCATACTGGCCTGCGGATCGCCTTCCAACACAGTCGCTCCCAGATTGCTTACGCTACCAATGTCCAATAATTCAGGCAGGGATTTGTTCAGTAAAAATGATTTAATCATAATGTTCTCGTTCCAAATAAAATAATTTATGAATTGTCCAATGAATACTATTGAGATCAATAAATTAACGGCGACCTTTCCAATACCCTGACGTCTGATGCCAAATTTTTCCCGCTGATACCATCAGATGTCGCAACTTATCTTTGCCAATAATATTCACATGAGGAATTGAACTCATCAGGTCATAACGTTCAGATCCTTCACTCATCCCTTCCGCCAACACTTTACAAACGATATGGCTTGGCGTGACCCCAAAACCTGAATATCCCTGCACATAGAACACATTATTGTGCTGCGGCAAAGAGCCAATCTGTGGGAACAAGTTTGCACTGCAACACAACGGCCCTCCCCATGCCAGTTCAACTTTCACATCTTTCAAATAAGGGAAAACTTTCAGCATCAAGTGGCGGTTCCAGGCTTTCAAATCAGATGGGATATGCTCAATGAAGGGGGTTGCGCTACCGAATAAGAGACGGTTTTCTCTCGTCACACGGAAGTAATCAATAACCGGACGAATATCACTGTATGCACCGCGAATCGGGCTGATTTTCTCAATCAAATCATCCGGCAACACTTCCGTCATTAATTGGAAGGCATAAGTGTTGACCACCTTTTTATAAATATATGGCTCAAGACCACTATTAAGAAAGGCGTTACAGGCCCACAACATTTTATTAGCACGAACCGATCCCATCGCGGTACGAACCGTTACTCTGGGACCATATTCAATATTCAGTACTTGGCTGTTCTCAAAGAGTTTTACGCCAAGGTCTGTCGCCGCTTTTGCCTCACCTAGCAACAGGTTTAGGGAATGGACATGCCCACCCCCCATATGCTTCAACGCGCAAGTATAAACATCAGAACCAATCACCTTTTTCACATCGGAGCCAGTGTAAAGCTCAATCTCTTCATCAGGAGAAACCGCCTTAAAATCTTGCAACCAACTACGTAACGTCTTTTCCTGCCTCTTATTCATGCCAAGATAGCCATAACCACGGCAGAGATCAGCATCAATATTATATTTAGCGATACGATCACGAATGATGCCGGCACCCAGGTTACTGATCTGAAAGATCGTTTCCAACCCTCGCTCACCAATATGGCGTTTGATCACCTCCAAATCATGACCGATACCCGCCATAACCTGACCACCATTACGACCTGTACTGCCATAGCCAAGATGACGGCTTTCCAAGATCGCAATATTAGTGATACCTTTTTCCGCCAGTTCAAGCGCAGTATTAATACCGGAAAATCCACCGCCGATAATCACGACGTCTACATCCAGATCTTCTTGTAATGCAGGAAAACGAAGATCATATTTCTTGGTCGCAGCGTAATAAGTTAATGAATCAAGATGATTGCTCATGTGATAGCCCGATTAGCATCCAACATAATCACCGGATTATCTGTAGCGCAGAGTCACATCACCATGTCCCTTTAGGGATATTTGCAACACAGTTTTAACATTTGTGACTCAGGCAAAATAACGGGTAGGTGGCACCATAAACAGGCTAAAAAGCTCTGCTTGTGATCTGATTTGTAGTTTTTGATAAATATTTTTCCGATGGTTTTTCACCGTCCCCGTACTGATAAAAAGTTTCTCAGCAATCTGTGGTGAGCCTTTACCTTGCAATATCAACTCCACAATCTCACATTCTCTCGGAGTCAAGGAATAACGAGTCTGAGTATCCAGATAAGCCATTTCAGCAGCAGGTGTTTGCTGCGTCATATCATCATGTAATCGCGCTACACTGCGGATAATTTCCAGTGTCGTTTTCAGGTTTTTCCGATGCTGTTTCTGGATGAAAAATGGCTGATTTTCCTTACCAAAAAACAGGCCAAGTTGCCTTTGGGAAGAGAGCTTCAGTAAAACCCCCGTTTCATCCTGCCAACCGGTCTTACGATAAAAATTCAGATAATAATCAGTATGATAAAACCCTGAAGGGACGAGTTCCCGTAAGGTAAATAGATCAGTGTCAGCCCCATCTATCAAGGCTTGATAGAACGGATCTTGCAGATAAGCACCCTGTTGATAAATCTGATTTATTGCATCACTGTTTTTCTTCTCGGTTTTACTCAAACAACGCGGAGAAGAACCTTGTTCAAAGGCATAAACAATGGCGTTATCAAAAATAATAAATTGTTCCAGCCAAGTCAGTAAATTAGGATAAAATTCACTGGTTGCCACCGATTCAATCACTGTTGATAATCTATCTACATGAATATCCATTCAATCCCTCGCAATTATTCATAAATTAATAATAAATCCGAAGCAGATATTGCCCGCCAATTCCATAGCGAAACTATATAAAAATCACACTTAAACTGGATCTACAACTCAATTATCGTTTATGTGTTAATCAAATCACAATTATGAAGCATTTTACTAATTATTTATGAGAGCACCCACTCAGATCTAAGATTTTGTCACGGAATAGACGTTTTAACTGGATTATGCTCATTTTTTATATCACTTTCTCTGGCAAGGAGTAAAAATGACCACCAAAAAAATTATTCTTGATTGCGATCCGGGACACGATGACGCCATTGCGATGTTATTGGCGCATGGTAACCCTCATATTGAGCTATTAGCCGTCACGACGGTTGTCGGGAATCAGACACTGGATAAAGTCACTCACAATGCGCTGGCGATAGCGCATATTGCCGGTATTACCGGCGTACCCTTTGCCGCAGGCTGTCATCGGCCATTAGTTCGCGAGCTCGAAACGGCATCGGATATTCACGGCGAATCTGGTCTGGGTGGCGTGAAGTTGCCTAAACACTCTCGAACTCTAGATCCTCGCCACGCCACTGATCTGATCATTGATACTATTATGTCTCATCCGCCCAAAACGGTGACTTTGGTTCCCGTTGGCAGCTTAACCAATATTGCTCTCGCCGTCCGTAAAGCACCGAAGATCGTTGAACGGGTAAAAGAAGTGGTATTAATGGGTGGTGGATATCACACGGCTAACAGAAGCGCAGTGGCAGAATTCAACATCAAAACCGATCCAGAAGCGGCACATATTGTTTTCAATGAAAAATGGCCACTGACGATGGTCGGTCTGGATCTGACACATCAAGCACGCGCCACATCCGAAATCATCAAAGCAATTTCACGTATCAATACCAAAGCGTCTCGGTTTGTCGTAGAGCTACTGGAGTACTATGGTGAAAGTTATCAGAAGAGACATGGTTTCAACTGCCCTCCAATACATGATCCTTGTGCCGTCGCCTATGTGATCGACCCTACCGTGATGACAACGCAAAAAGTCCCCGTCAATATTGAACTGAATGGTACCTTAACTGTGGGAATGACCGTAGCGGATTTCCGTTATCCACCATCAGAAGATTGCCATACCCAAGTTGCAGTCAAACTCGATCAACAGCGATTCTGGCAATTGATTATTGATGCGTTGAAAAACATCGGCGATACCTGCGATTAAGATGGAAAATAACCACAGGTAAGGAGCGATCGATCATTAAAGCCGTTATTTTCACTATTAAACGGCTTTTAACACCGCCCTAAGTCGCGGATATCGACGAGCCAAACGCCAACGCAATCTAAATCCACGGGCATTTTTCCAGATCATTGACCAAATACCGCGCTCAAACAATTCATGAACGATTTGTTGTTTTATCGTAGAGGATTCTATCTCATTAATCGTATGCAAAATCCCTAGCCCCTCTTTCGCGATCTGCCAATGACACGCCGGCACCTGCTTGACTTGTTGTGGATAACGCTGATTAATCTTATTCAGCATCTCCAAGATTTTCATATAGTGATGTGCTGTTCTTACCTTAATACGATCATCCGCAGGAACATGGGACACCGAAGCGGTGTGAATCAGATAATCATAAAAAGATTCATCAATATATTGCACCCGATTTGCCGTCAACAAGAGTTCTGTTGTCCACGGAATATCCTGATGATGCAACCCCGGTTCAAACTGATAATGATGTTTTGTCAGAAAAGCCCGTTTATAGATATTCAGCCAAGTTACATGCAGGAATTTGCGTGAACTCAGTGCTTGTTGCAACCATTCTGGCCCGCTCAGAACCACGGTAGAAGAGAGGCGCTCGGAAGGAAAAATCTTTCGAGCAGGCCGACCATCATCATAAACATAATGACCGTTGCAAGTAGCAATATCCAAATCATTATTCTGAGCAATCTCTAACAGCCGGTTATACATACCCGGATAAATGACATCATCAATATCAGGGAAAGCCACATAATCACCTCTGGCTTTCGCTAACCCCGTGTTACGGGCAACAGAAACCCCTTGATTCTTCTGAGTGATAATTTCTGTCTTTGGGAATTTTTCGGCATATTGCTCAATAATCTGGCGACTATTATCCGTTGAACCATCATCAACCAAAATTAATTCAAAATCAGTTAGCTTTTGCCGAGATAAATTGACAAAAAACTGCGGTAAAAACCGCTTTCCATTATAAATAGCTACGACAATGCTGAGTTTTAGTGATATAGACATAAAATCAATATATTCCTTTAGCCCAAAGGTGTTATTTTCTTATATTGAGATCATCTGGATATTTATCAGAAAAATAATTTACACATATAAATATAAACCCAATAAATATTTATTACCTTTACATTATACCTAAAAATAAAATATTAATGATTTATACCCTATGGATTTCAAGATGGATCGCGGCGGCAAGGGAGCGAATCCCCGGGAGCATAGATAACGATGTGACCGGGGTGAGTGAGTGCAGCCAACAAAGAGGCAACTTGAAAGATGACGGGTATATAGTGATTTTTATTTAAAATTGTTATCATTGATATACACTATATAATCAAACACATCCAGATAATTTATTAATAGCCGACATTTTCACCAACATTACCGCTGAAATTAATAATAGTTCAACCGCAGTTAAACAATTACTCACTACATTTCACATCAACTAATGTAATGATGTTATTGTTTATCTTTGGTTTTAGCAAAAAGCAGATAATAATATTTGCAATGAAGCTGAGCTGTACTGGTAACGCGTACTATCCTAGGTCATACACAACATTTTATTGCTTCCAGTGCATTATGTTGGGTTTTACCGGACCCCAGATTTTTATCTTCCATCCCCTAGAAAAGGAATCTAATATTATGAAAAAACAGGAAAAGATAGCCACACGGGCAATTATTACCGCCAGCTTGCTGACACTGATAACGGGCTGTAGCCATATGGAAAAAATCCATATGCCAGAAGAAAATAAACCCATCCTTTCTACTAAGCTGGACATCCATCAGCCAACATCGATCATTGTTCCTGTCACTATCTCCGGTAAAAAATATCAATTCTTACTGGATACTGGCGCCAGTTATACCTTCATCGATAATAAGCTGGCAAAAACGCTGACACAAACCACACCAGAATCAAAAATACCGGCTACATTCCATCGTATGCTGTCCGATGGACTGGTTACAACCAGTGAAAAACGCTTACACAAAGCTGACCTAACGTTATGGCAACCCCTGGCGATTACCCTCGGTAACCATACGGTGCCGGGCTCTGATCCCTGGATTGGCATTGACATAAGCCTCTTTAATCAGTCCATTGGTCAGGATCTGGATGGTATTCTCGGCATTGACACTTTTCGTCAGTTAAACTGGGAAATAAATAATCTGAACCACACATTGACAGTATGGCGACATGCGCCTTCAATCCTAAATTATCAACAATGTGAACCTTACAGTGATAGCTACGGTAGATCTCCCGCAATCCAGGTTTCTAATGTCGTTTTTAATATAGATACCGGAGCCGATTACAGCTATGTTTCTCAGGAATTTATTGAATATCTGAAAAAAGAGCACAAAGATAAAATTTCTGAAGGAATCAATGTCAAATACGCGTCCGCTAGTGGGCTTGATAGTAGTAAAGAGTATCTGATTGATGGCTTTTATTTACAGCAACTGCCGGTAGGTCGTCTGAGAATTGGCGAAAATAAAAATGATCTCTACAATCTTGGTATGAATTTCTTCTCACGTTTTGATGATTATCTGTTTATTCCAAATAAAATGCTGCTCTGTTTTAACGCCAAAAACTTTACCCGTTATGACAGTCCATTACTCCGCACGATTGCAATCCGTTATTTTAATAACAAAGTAGAGATATTTTACAACGATCCGAAATATATTGAAAAATTTGGATTAAAGAACGGTGATATTGTCCTGGAAGTTAATGGTCAACAAGCCCTTCCTAAGGATATCACCTATCTTCGTAATCAGTTGTCAGAAACACCATCAGGTAAATTGACAATAAAAATTGAACGAAATAACATCCAGAAAATTATTACCATTTAATAAAGCCATTTATTGGGGGAGATATAGGTTCTCCCTCAATATACCCGTCATCTTTCAAGTTGCCTCTTCGTCGCGATCCATCTTGAAATCCATTGGGTATAAACTTATTCTTCAATTTGGTATTTATTATGTTTATAAGCAAGATACGTTTTAGGTAAATTTTTTTCTTTCAACACCTGCCATATTTCCAGTGCCTGTTTTTTCCCTTTACCTTTATTTTCAGGATCAGCAATGAAATCACTAATAAAATTATTCAAACGAGCGGAAGGGATCTGTGGAAGCCTTCCTTCCTGCTGTTTCAAAGAAGCCAAGTGCTCGACCAAATCACCATAGGTAATTTTGTTATTATTGGCAATTTGCGCTTTACGCCAATGATTTAACCAATACCATTGGCCGGATTTATCCGCTAATGGCCCATATTGGCGGTTCACTTGTTCTAATAAGAAATTTTTAGTTTGCTTGTCACTCACATAATTTATTACCAAACTTTCTAGGGTGAGTAAATCCCGACTAGCACAATCTCTTTTGTTAGGAATAGCAATAGGCAAATCGCCTGAATAGCCAAATAGCCGTGATCGAATATGCAGCTCAAGCTCATTCTTTTTTAAGTGACTTGTTGCAATTCCTAAAGATTTAGCAAACTGCCGAAGTTCAGTTACGTAAAAATAACTATTCTCAAACGCTTCCTGATTCATGCCTTTATGCAATTTACTCACAATAACATTTCCTTAATCGTATTTATCAGTTACCACCAACCCATTTTCTCAACCTTTATCAAGGCTAGCACAGTAATTCATTCCAACAAAAAGATAAGAAAATTTCCAAGAAATAAAGGGGAAAGAGACTATTTTAGCCTTTTGGCTTTGCACTGAAATCAAACAAGTCTGTCAGCTCAATCTGCAAACCACTCGCAATAATATTGATGATTTCAAGCGTAGGATTTCTAACCCCACGCTCAATACCACTGATATACGTCCGGTCAATTCCACATTTATCGGCAAAAGCCTCCTGAGACATGCCAGACGATTGCCTGAAATACCTAACTCTTTGTCCAAAAAGGAATTTTACAGCATTTGGCTTTTTCATCCGATAAGTATCGAATTATGTTACTTATCAGACCACGGACTATGAGTCACTTTTTGCGGTAAGTTATGTTATCATATGTGACTTATAGTCTACTATGTAACGATTTACCTTTTCATATCAAAGTTATCCGTAACGTGGAGGATTAATAATGAAAAATCAGGACTGGCACCCAGCAGACATTATCGCCGAGCTGAAAAAACGGGGAACATCATTAGCAGCCGTTTCAAGGGAAGCAGGGTTAGCATCATCTACCCTTGCTAATACCCTGCAACGCCGCTGGCCCAAAGGTCAACGGCTTATTGCCACGGCTTTGGATCGCGATCCCGCTGAAATATGGCCTTCAAGGTACACAAAGTAAGTGGCTGTAGATAAAAATGGAGCAGTTTATCAATAAGATAAGCTGCTCCGATCTACTTTATACCACTCGGTAAGAATAATGATTACTTGCATTTATCTTTTCCTGTTCGCAATCCATTTCTTCATGCGAACGTAAAAAATCAGGTTGCCTTTTGTTTTCACGAAATACATACTTTTAATATGTACTTAAAGTGTGTTTTTGAGGTGTGCTATGAAGCATAGAGTCAACATAACAGTTGATAAAGAAAATTATCTGATCATGAGTTCAGCCGGTGTAAACATTTCAGGTTTTGTTAATGAAGTCATGACCAGAGAAGCTCAACGAATCAAAGCTGAAAGCTGGAAAGCAGATAATCGCAAAGGAATGGAAGAAGTTGCTCAATTTATTGAACAATATGGTTCATTTGCTGATGAAAACAGGAACTGGTAAATGCAATTTGTTGTTTATCAATACAAACGGAGCGAAAGCAAATACAGTATGTTTGTTGATGTACAAAGTGACATCATTGAAACACCAGGAAGACGTATGGTTATTCCTTTGGTTGAAGCGCATCATTTTTCAAGCAAGGTGAGTCGTCATCTATTTCCTATAGTGCAAATCAGAGATGAAAATTACCGACTTTTAACAACAGAACTTTCAAGTGTCTCAGAAAGCGTAATTGGAGAGAAAATCACTGATGCACGAATTAAAGTCGACTAACTCTTTTTCTCCGCGTCAAAGTCAAACAGATCTTTTAATTCGATCTGCAAACCACTTGCTATGACATTGATAACTTCAAGCGTGGGATTCCTGACGCCACGTTCAATGCCACTGATATAAGTACGATCAAGCCCACATTTATCGGCAAAAGCTTCCTGAGACATACCAGATGCCATTCTGATATATCTAACTCTTTGTCCAAAAAGGGATTTTATAGTGTTAGGTTTTTTCATTCGATAAGTATCGAACGATGTTACTTATCAAACCACGGACTATAAGTCACGTTTTCCTGTAACTCGTGTTACTAATATGACTTACCGCAAAAATACGATGAATTATGTTTTTAATAACCAAGTGATCTGTAATTGGGAGGATTAAAAAGTTCAACATCATGGCACAAAGGGCATATATAGCTTCTCTTATCATTCACTTCCTTGATCCTTATAGACACTACCGCCTTTGTCTGGAGAGGTACCAAACAAACATAACGTTACAAACCAAAATATGAAAAAATTTTAAACATATTAATTAAATTAATTTATCTTATCAATAAACTTGCCAATCTAGTCGCAGATATTATCTTTTCTTAACATTTATTAAGCACGATTTTTGCGCATATAAGCCGCTAATACCGTACGCTCTGACTGCTCCAGATAGCTTTTTAACTCGGAGGCCGCACTTTCTGGTTCACCTTTCTCAAGTAACGCCAAAATATGGGCATTCTGATCAATATAGGGAACATAAAAAAGTTCAGGATCGTTCAGATAACCAAAAGCCAGACGCAATTCCGCAGAAATATGCCCATAGAATGTTATCAACCGTTCACTGTCAGTCAGTTCAACAATAGCTGAATGAAATGCCATATTTGCGGTTCCAACACCAAGCCAGTCCTGAGTATTACGGCACTGTTTAGCCATTTCGATTGCACTGCGCATATGTTCAACCGCAGGATGCAGAGGATAAGATTGCGCTAATGCCTGACATTCAATAAACCGCCGGACCCGGTAAATATCGATAATAGAAGCAATACTCGGTGTGGCGACAAAAACACCACGGTTAGGTTCATATCGCAGTAACCCTTCCTGCGTCAGTACACGAAAAACTTCACGTAATGTATTACGCGATATTTCAAGTTGTTCGCTCAGAGCCGCTTCTGATAGTCGTTGACCGGGTGATAACTCCCCAATAATCAGTTTTTGCCGGATAATATTTGTTACTTTTTCACTTAACGTCTTAGGAGAGGAATTATCTTTTTTCATAATAATTAATTGAAAGAACGGACCAAATGTAGCAAACCTGACCACAAGCTCCCGGTTGCTAAAGATAAGAATGGCAGGCATATTCACACATTCATCTACTGCCAGCAAGCATAGAGATTCCTCCCCACTGACTGTTTTCTACGCCATAATTAGATTTGATTCATTATGGAAGCCAGTGGAGGCCCCCCTCGAAAATGACTAACTATGTAACATTTTGTTTTAATAAATTATCCTGGGGTTATAAACCAGAGCTGACGAAATTCTCGTCACACTAAATCCAGTCCTGCCACAACTTCATCAAGGTCAATAATTTTACCATTACTCTGAAAAGAATAATGACCGTTCAGTAATATATACTGCCAAGCTACCAGCAACATTTGGTCAGCAGTGTCACTGCCTTGGTGTTAATTTATTCAGCAGCTGCAATAAAATGATCGAGTTATGGTGGTAGATGATAACGTTGGCAATCAATTGGCCACACCGTTTCAATATCGGTTCGCCCAGTAAATTCTTTTTTACCATCAACCCGAGTGATAGCCGAGCGTAACTGATAATTACTCAAGGCGATTCTGTGAGCAATGCACATTCCGTTCTAACTGCGGATAACACAGCGTGTCGGATTGATTACCTATGACAAATGGCAAACTTAACCGCGCATTGCCATATATGCCCGTGGAGGATTGCCTGCCATATTTTTAAAAAAGGTGGCGAAAGCGCTATCGCTGGAAAAAGCTAGTTGGCTAGCGACGTCAGATTGGCTGTATCCCTCTGCTAGCAGCTCTATTGCTTTGATTAGCCGCCACTGTTGCCGCCACTGTTGATAGTTCAGCCCAGTTTCACGCAGGAAGATGCGGCTAATGGTTTTTTCCGATGCGCCGATATAACTAGCCAGCTCGTACAGCGGCGGTATTGTGACCATATCGGCTAAATTTCTCAGGCGGCGGTCACTGGGTAGGGGCAGCAGGGTTAATTCGCGTGGAGCCAGTTGTATCTCATCCAGGCATACCGCTAGAATATTAGCGGTAGCACCGTGCTGCCAGTTGGTGTCGAACTCAGCGATGGCAATGCGCTCCAGCACTTCGCGTAGCAGAGGTGAAGCAGTCAGGACTTCTAAGCATTCAGGCAGACTAGGGTAATGGGAGCGATCGAGATACACCGAGCGATAACCTACTACACCGCTAACTTGCACCCGATGCTCCAGCCGCGGTGGAATCCAAGCGATACGACCCGGCGGGAGCATGCAGATGCTCTCATTGAGCGTAATTCGCATACAGCCTCGCTGACTAAACAGTAGTTGCCCCATCCTATGCCAGTGTGGGCCAGAGTCATGCTGAGCTAATTCGGCTGCGATGCCCAATACGCTATTGTCGAATGAATCCGGATCAAAGGCATCCTGAGCGTTAAGCCATGTCATACTCTGTCCGATTATGTAAATTTTTTGTCTTTTATATTGTAACAGACAACAGAGCGAAGGTGGTACCTTGGTGTCCCTATTTTACCTTTAGTCACAGGACTTGCTATGCAACGCAAACTTACCCTCACACTAGCAACATCTATGATGATGTTTCCCCAAGTGGTGGAAACGATCTACAGCCCAGCGCTTACTCATATCGCTGAAGGGTTTCATGTCAGCGCAGAAATGGCCGCGCAAACTTTGTCCTGTTACTTCTTTGCTTTTGCCCTCGGCGTTGTGGTGTGGGGGCGGATGTGTGATGTGATTGGACGGCGCCCTACGATCCTTACCGGACTCGCGTTATATATGTTGGCATCGATCTTAGCGATCTTCTGCGATAGTTTTACCATATTATTGGTGGCGAGGGTATTGGCCGCCTTTGGTGCAGCGGTGGGATCGGTGGGCACCCAGACTGCCATTCGTGATCAGTTCAGCGGCTACGAATTGGCGCGAGTGTTTTCGGTGATGGGGATAGCGATGGCGGTTAGCCCGGCGATCGGCGTGCTGAGCGGTGCGTTACTGACCCATTATTGGGGCTATCAGGGCGTCTTTAGCGGTCTGGCGATATTAGCGGCGGCGTTGCTGGCTTATGCTGCATGGCAACTGCCAGAAACGCGCCCGCAAGAGGTCGTGAAAAGCTTCTTCTTCGGTACTCTGGAGCGTATGACTAAAGATGGTGACATCTGGCACAGTGCGCTGTTGGTCGCTCTATTCAATATCTGCATGTTCAGTTATTACCAATTAGCACCGTTCCGTTTTGAAACACTGGGTCTTCCTGCGCAATGGTTTGGCTATACCGGGCTGGTGTTGGCAGCAGGTGTGGCCCTTGGCGCAGCCATTAACAAGCTTTTGATCACCAAGCACTGGTTATTTACCGCTTTGCTAACACTGGCGTGTGTTCTGCTGCTTTCTGGCGGTATCTTAGTGTTCTTACTGGAAGAAACGGTATGGTTTGTCTTACCAATGATGCTGGTTGTGATGGCATATGGGATTGCTATTCCCAATATTCTGGCGCGTGCCCTGCGGCGCTATAAAGATTGCATGGGAACGGCGGGGGCGATCCTTGGTTTGATGTATTACCTGATGTTAGGGGGCGGTTTGGTTCTGGCAGGGTTGACGCAACGCCTTGGCGTGGTACTGACAATTAGCAGCATTTGTGCACTGATGCTGGCAGGGAGTATCGTACGTAGCGAACGGCAACTCACCTTGCCAAAAGGTGAAAAAAAACGCGCCTGAGTATTTAAACGTTGGTCGGTGCTAAATGGCCGGCCAACAACCGATGGAGTCTTGCTACTACGGAGTTACATTGCTCTTCCAGATACTGCCCACTGTCAAAGCTGTGTTGTTGAAATTCTCTGCTTGCGATCTGGCACCAATCAGATAAATCTTGCTCATAAATCCAGTTATCACGGTCCCCCTGAGAAGCAGCCAACGGTGCCCAATAACAGGTGCTTTGCGGAAACAGCAATTGGGAGTAAAGTAACAAATCTGCTCGGCCCGGATACTGTACGGCAAATAGCTCAATATCCTGAGACAGTAGTTTGCCCCAACGTTGAAATACCATGGCACTACCGCCCACATGTGGGAAAGCAATTATCCGCAGTTTTCCCTGACGTTCTGGGGTCAGTTTTTTCAGACAACGCCGTGGTAAAGGGAAGTGTACAGTGTGCATAAGGCTTACCTGCCATTATAATAATGGTGATCTTGAAAAAGGGATCTTGCGATCCCATTGTGCATTGGATTTCGTGTTATGATTCAGTTGATTGCATCCCACAGTTCATCAAATACTGGGTTAAAAAGCGTGGACTTTAGATAGTCTGAGCCCGCAGAACCACCTGAACCTTTACGTTGACCAATCGTGCGTTCAACCAGTTTTACATGTCGATAGCGCCACTCCTGTAACAACGAATCCAGATCCAGCAACTGATTAAGTAATAGTGACTCGCAGGAAGGGCGTTCTAACATACTCTTGATGATATCTTTCTCACTTTGTGCTGGGTCGCCCATCTGCATGAGTTGAACTCGTACAGTCTCCCAGAGCGAAATAGGCCGTACTATTGCTGCCAGCCTTTGCTGGATAACATCATCATCTAAGTATTGCTGAAATTTTTTGCTGTTTGCCTTACCCAGAAGCGCCTCAATACCAGCAAATTGGTAAGACTGAAAACCGCTAGCGGTTCCCAAATAACCGCGAAAACGTTGGAACTCATGAAATTTCAATGTACAAATGACCGTAATCTGGTTTACCACGGTTTGTGCAATGGCATTAACGCGGATCATGACTTCGATGGCTGCTGGTATTTCACCGGCACCAATCAGATCAATTGCTTGATGGATCTCATCGATCAACTGTTTAAACCACAACTCATACGTTTGATGCGTGATAATGAACAGATTTTCATTGCGGTGCTCACTGCAAGGTGAGGCAGGTTGCTGGAGTGCCAACAACTGGTTTAATTGCAGATAACTTGAGTAGTCCATGACGCGTTCTTACCTTATGAAAACGGGAATAGTACCGGCTGGCTGGGAAGGGCATCCCCTGATAGATTCGGTAACTGTATGGAAAGAAAATAGTGGCCGGGTGAAATATGCGATGGAATGTGGATCAATTCCGTCACAGAAGTACACTGGCGTTCAGCAATGGGCGAAGCGGGATCGGTCATCCCCCAAAAACAGCGGTGGTTATCCATCCGCCCACCGTCGTTTAGCCTGTCAATGGACGGAATATCCACCAGTAGGTGCTGCACGCCCAGCTCTGTTATGCGTACCATCGCCTGATGACTAAAGTAGGGGGCACCACCGCCATCAGGGAGCCAAGGGAGTTCATCGGTTGCAATAACTAATGCTTGCAGATAATCTGAAGTCAGCAGAGTCAGTTCATCATCAACAGCTTCTCTGGTGATCACCCAATCATCATCTTCAGCGCTGGCGTTATAGCTATCCTTCATTGCCGAGGCTCGCTGTAACGGCACTCGGATCAGGGTGGCGGCAATAAAAGGGGCAAAGTTGAGGTCGGCTACATTGTGTACATCAGGTAAAATGTGCCCAATGCACTCAGTATGGGTGCCATGACAGTGTGGTACTAGGCTAATACGGGAGGCATTGCATGCCCCCCCAAATTGCACACTGGCTACGGCATTGCCATAGCGGAGTGGCTCATCACTGACCGGCGTGACACCATAAAGGTTTACAGGGTTATCCGCAAAACATAGCCGTATAGAGAGCCGAATTGGCTCTCTGTGATGGATATGGTGCATACGCCCTTGGTAGTGTATTTCAATGCGTTCCATGGGCGGTTTCTCCGGACTTGCTCTGCGCCAACACCGTCAATTCGCGGATCTGGCTGTGTAGAATAAACTCCCTGATCGTTAAGGTGATCCCCATCTCTAGGCGGATCGCGTGCAGCAATTGCGGAATTTGTAATGAGTTACCACCAAGACTGAAGAAACTGTCCGTGACACTGACTTGTGCCAACGCTAGCACCTGTTGCCAAATCTGCTGCATCTTGTGTTCTGCTTCGTTAGCTGGAGGAGTATAATCGTCCTCTGAAGCCGAATAGTTCATTTCTGGTGCAGGTAGCTTGCGTATGTCGATCTTGTTGTTATTAGTTAATGGGAATGTCTGCAATACCACAAAACCGGAAGGGATCATGATATTCGGCAATTTGGCCTTCAATGCTGTACGCACCATTTTTTCATTTAGTGTTGCCCCGGGAGCCAACTGCAGATAACTAACAATCCGGGCATGTTGCCCTTCACCAACAATCAGACTCAACGCCTGTTCAATGGTTCCGATAGCAGACAAACATAAATCTATTTCTGTCAGTTCGATACGGTGACCGCGGATTTTCACCTGATGATCGTTACGGCCGAGATACTCCAACTGTCCCTGTCGGGTAAAGCGAACAATATCGCCAGTGCGGTACAAGTAATGTCTGGTGCCAAGCACTTGACTCTGCGAGAATACCTTGTCAGTCAGCGTCTGGTTGTTCCAATAACCTGGCGAAACACCCGCTCCCCCGAGACAAAGTTCGCCGAAAGCGCCACTTGGTATCAGGTTGCCAGTTTCATCCATAACAAAAGCATCCGTCATGTTGATTGGCATACCAATACATGCACTATCACCGTGGTGTGTCAGATCGGCACAGGTAGACCAAATAGTGGTTTCCGTTGGGCCATAAACTTGCAGTACCTGGGTAGCGATACGCCGCAGCTGCGCCAGCAGGGCTGCAGGCATTTTCTCGCCGCCACACAACACCGTCAGCGGACGCTCTGTGGATGGGGAAAGATGGTTAACAATGGTGCTCCATACGGTAGGCGTGGCCTGAATAACACGAGGCTGCTGTTGCTCAATAAGGTGGTACAACTTCACGGGATCCATCGCTGTCTCACGTGGACATAGAACTACATGTGCACCGCTGGCCAATGAACAAAACAGTTCTAGACCAAAGATGTCAAAACTGATGCTGGTCAGACTGAGCACCTTATCTTGGCTCTCCAATGCCAGGCGTTCGACAAAGTCATTAGTGAAGTTATTCAGGTTACCTTGGGTGATCATCACCCCTTTGGGATTCCCGGTCGAACCAGATGTATACATGATATAGGCTAGCAGCTCGTCAGAAAGCGTTGGCAGCGGGTTATCAGTTACAGGGCATGTTGTCAGCGTCTCAAAGTTGAGGGTTTTAATATGACTCAATGCTCGTTCGGGATGACCATCTGTGACCAATATCCGGGTCTGTGCGTTTTCAACCATGTAACTTACGCGATCAGCCGGATAATGAACGTCAATTGGCACATAATGTTTGCCTGCCTTAAGCACGCCAAGTATCAGGGCGGCAACGCGGCAATTTTTCTCCATCATGATGCCAACAGAGAACGCCTGGCTATCAATGGACTGCAACACGTTGGCGATACGTTCAGACACATCCCATAGCTGACCATAATTGTACTGCTGTTGTTCACAACTAACGGCGATATTATGCGGTTGTGTTTGCGCCAGTTTGTGGATTTGTTCAATCAACGAACCGCGTTGGCTTGCTACCGGATTGCTAGCCAGTTGTAACAACCAGCGCTGTTCAGCAGCACAGAGCGGGTTAACGGTAGAAAGGACGGCAGAATTGGGCAGGGTGAGCAGTTGTTCCAAAACCTGTTCATAGTTATCCAGTATCATCTGCATGGTCGCAGGGTAGAAAAGCTCACTGGCGTAATCGAGTTCTATAGTGATGTTTCCCTCAGTCAGATTGAAGTTCCACGTCATATCGAACATTGAGAAACCAGATGCCACAGGAAGCCTCTGTAGCGTACAGCCATACAGGCCCGTTTGGCACACGTCGCCAGCGTTTTGCAAGATCGCCATAATCTGGAATAGTGGGTTTTTATTCGACACCCGTTCATAGTCGATCAGGTGTAGAATGCGGTCAAAAGATAGTTGCTGGTGCTGATAGGCACCGATACAGGTTTCCGCCATTTTGTTGATCAGGTTGGCGATGGTGTCTTGTGGGCACAACATGGTGCGTAATGGAACAGTATTAACGTGGAATCCACTGACCTGTGCCAGATCCAAGTTATCGCGCGCGGCAATAGCGGTGCCGATCACAATATCTTGCTGCTGAGTATATTTGCTCAGTAAATAAGCTAATGCGGCCATAAGCAAGACAAAAGGCGTAGCACCTAATGTTTTAGCCTGTTGTTCCAGTCGTATGGCAATGTCGGCTTGCAGTGGATAGCGTATGCGATCGCCAGCGTGTGTCGGCATCAGCGGGCGAAGCTTATCCAAGGGAAAATCGAGTTCACGACAGCATTCCAGATGCTGTTGCCAATAAGTGATCTCGTTTTGAGTACAAAACTCCGCACTATTGTTGACGATATCGATGGTCTGTATCTGCGGCAATAGAGGTGCATGTTGTACGCCAAGGCACAAATCGTTGTAATGTTGCCACAGATCGTTGAGGATCAGTTGTTCGCTCCAAGCGTCGGTCAAAATGTTGTGTTTCACCCAGATCAGTACATGGTGTTGGTCATGGTAATGCACCAAGCGTAGTGTGACGGGAGGCCGTTGCATAATATTGAAAGGCATCTCACACAGTGATTTCACTAGCTTTTCAAGCGGCATTTTTTGCCCATCTACGCGATGGTCGGCTAGGTTTATTGGAATATGCGACTGTGCATACTGATAGGATAAGCCGTTCACCTCGGTAAATTGGGTTCGTAAGCTTTCATGTTTTTCATAGACTAAGTTGACCGCATGTTCAAAATTTATGAGGTCTAAATGACCGCGAATTTCCACGGCAATTGGGAGATTGTAGCTACAATCATCGGGGTTAAGCGCACTCAGGTACCACAATAGGTTTTGTTGTGGGTTCAGCAATGCGCGTCGTTCCTCTGTAATTACAATGGAGCGTTCTGCTGCGACGGCCTTGTTCTCAATATATTCAGCCAGTTTACGAATTGTATTGTGCTGAAAAATATCGGCGATATTCAAGCGGCAACAGAGATCACGCGCAGTAAGAGCTACAATTTTGCTCATAGTCAACGAATGAGCACCAAGATTGATAAACTCATGGTTAACATCAGCATGTGAGCACCCAATAGCATTTGCCACAATCCGTTCGAGAATGGTTTCCGTTTCGGTTTCCGGCTGGGCGATACGATGAATTAGATCGTCAAGCGGCCAGTTTTCTAACAGTTGGCGGGCAACTTTACCGTTAATTGTCAGTGGTAGCGAAGATAAGAAAACAAATGAGGTTGGAATAGCTGCGGGATGCAGTAATGTCACCATTGCGTGGCGAAGAGTATCTGACGTTAATTCTGTCGAAGTCGATTGCACGAAGGCGACCAAAATTTTACCTTTATCGACAGATTGCGTTCTGACCACAACACAAACACTTTCTACCTGTGGATGGCTGCGTAGGGCGCTTTCCACCTCACCGATTTCAATACGCACACCACGAATTTTAACCTGATGATCTCTGCGTCCTATGAAAATGATATTACCTTGCTCATCCCACTTGGCGATATCCCCCGTTTTATACATACGCTCTTCATTTGGCATATATGGCAGGCACATAGTGACAAATTTTTCAGCACTCAGCGTGGGCTGGTGCAAATAACCTTGTGCCAAACCGTTACCAGCGATGTATAGCTCACCTTCAAAGCCCACGGGCATTGGATTATGGTATGCATCCAAAATATGACAACGGTAGTTTTTCAATGGTGTACCAATACAGTTCCATACAACTCCAGGACGGTATTCACACAATGAGGTGGCGATAGTAGCCTCTGTGGGTCCGTAGCCATTGCACAAACGTGTGCGATCACTCCACCAGGCAACTACGTCTGATGGGGGGGCATCTCCCATAACGATCATGCTTCGTAAGCCTTGCCAGACATCACGTGGTAAAAGTTCCAGTATGGCCGGAGTAATGGTGACATGCTCAACCTCATGCTGCGCCAAATAATGATGCAGTGCACCAATGTTAGTATGCAGCTCTGCTGAAGCTAAATACAATGTGGCACCACTGACGAGTGCACCATAAACATCCCAACCGAATGCATCGAAACCAAGTGATGCAATAGCCAACACACGGCTGCCTATACCTAGCCGCATAAAATCACGGTGGTTTTGTGCAACGTTACTTAGTCCCTCTCGGGTAATCATAGCGCCTTTCGGTTTGCCAGTCGTGCCAGAGGTGTAACACACATAAGCCAATGAATCTTTATTTGCTGCAGGAAGGTCACTTACAGAAACATGCAGTTCTTGATAATTGATAGCCGATGGTAATATGCAAGGGGCATTACCTGCTTTTAGCGATGAATCTGCCAAAATAAGTGTTGGCTGCACGTCATCTAGGATGTTTTGATTGCGTGTTTTCGGCGCTAGGGGATCAAGCAAAACGTAAGTTTTATTGCTTTTTAGAATACCCAATAAGACAATCAGCAATAGCGCTGATTTTTGCATCGCAACCGCAACCAACGTACCATTATTACTGTCCTGCTCAAGTAGCCAACACGCCATTTGATCTGATGCTTGATTAAGTTCGCCGTAACTATAGTTGCGATTGTCTGCATGCAGCGCGGTGAGTTCTGGATGTATCTTGGCATGGTGATTAAACAGCGTGGTAATATCTTGGGACAAGAGGCTCGGATCATCGGTTTCGTTAAACCCACTCAGACGATATAATTCATCAGGCTGAGTTACGAAAGGGGCACTAATAGGGTCAATGGTCGGCGACACTAATGCATCCAAATAATCCGTAAAATGGCTAAAACGTATATCGTCACCACAAACGGTGAGCTGTGTTCCGTCCTCGTTTGCCACGACACTTATCATTACGCCGGATTTAGCATACTTATGATGTTTAAGTACCCCAGTTTCGTTAAAGAAAAAGTGAGTCAGATACCGATTGTCAGATGTGACCTCCGTTGCCGGGATTATATGAAAATCAGCATTGGGATACCAGATCATATGACTGAGATCGCTCGCGCACATCCCTTGCATCTGGTCACCCAATCGCTGTAATAAGAGGGAAATCAGGCTACGAATACGGGTTGGCGCTTCAGCATAGAATTTTCGTCCGAGGCAATACGGTGTATCTTGAATTATGGGAAGTTCACCACGCGATAGCCCTACAACAATATCAGTAATTTTGTTCCTAATATTCTCAAGGTAGCTCTCCACCGCGCTATGGCTTTCACGAGAAATATGTCCACACAAATAACCGGATCTGCCCGGCGATGTAAAGTACAGAGATAAACGTTCTTGAGCTTGTAGGGTATCAAAGTCTTTAATAATTTCTTTATTTGAGGCTATGATTATCAGATATTCTGATTGCTTTTCAAGTAATTGTATTACGGATGCCTGATTTTCTGTTGTGATAATTAAATTTAATTTTTTTTCAGATTTGTTTATTGAGTCAAGTATAATGACTTTATGACCATACTCACGGATTTCTTCGGTAATTATTTTTCCACTAGCGCTATCGCCAATATATCCAATATTCAGCAATTCCATCCCTACTTCCTATGAACAATAAATTCCCTTGGGAGCATAAAAATGACCCTCAGCATTAATTCAATTTATGCGTTAAGATTACGCGTGTGTTGCTTTAGCTATTGGTAGTTCGGCAAGGATACCTGATTTTTCCAATGCCAATAACATTTGTTCTGTGACGATATTATTTGTTTCCCAAGGTTTGGCTGTGGTTTCAGGATAGGTATCGTTAATAACTGCGGCAATGACTGCTTCTTCCATATTTAAATGTCGCAAAATTTGCGTACCAAAATCCTTAGCGATGACATCTGTCGTATAGCTTTCAATAAATGTTATAATTGGCGTTTTCATCGCTTGTTTCATTTTCGAGTCACTGTGACACCAGATATGGCCTAGAACCTGTTGAAAGAATCGTGCATGACGGCCCTCATCGGCAACATGATCTTTCATCACCAAATAGAATGACGGGAAAATATCTTCATTATTGATAACATCGATCAGGTCGGTCGTTAGCGCTTGTTCAGAAAGAGACACGCATACCAGCCGCAGCAATTCACGTAGCTGATCGCTTGATTGTTCAAGCGCCATCGCAAGCGCGTATGAAGCTTCCGTATCTTTGGGCATAGGCAGAGGGACAACGCCTGTCATCTGTTCGACTTGGTTAATCAGATCCAGAGCGACAAGTGCGTGATATGACTCATCCACTACTACAGTTAGAGCATCTAGACGCATCTCGGTGGGGAAATAAACACCGACAACATTTTTGTAAAGCTTGTAACTGGAATCGTTAATAATATCCAGTTCAATGTTAGCTATGCCACTCAAGTAGTGATAAAGCATTTGTACTTGGATATATCGCAGCGCTTCATCACCTAATATGTCGACTTGCGGGTGCGTACACAGAGGAAGACGTTCAAGAGGAAAGAAAAGGGTAGAATGATGGTCTTGTTCGTTAAGTAATCGGCGAGGACGGGAACGGACAATAGCAGAGCGATCCCATTTCTTTAATGTAGTTTCAATAAGACTCATAGAATAGTCCTTACTCAATAAAGTTCGATTTCGATATCTGATTCTGAATAGGCACAGCAAGCCAGAATTATATTTTCTTCTAGTTCATCTTCGCTTAATGCGCTCTGTTTCCCATGACGCACCTGACCTTTTATTAACATCATTTTGCAACAGCCGCATTTTCCTGCTCGACATAAACTGGGAATATCGATGTTGTATTTATCAAAATTTTCTAGTAACGAGGTTTCCGGGCAAAAGTTACCGACATCCGCGCCATCAAGAATAACTCGATGACCATCGGGCTTTGCTTTAAAAGACATGTTTACTATCTTCCTTATAATGGATTGAGAGTTTTTATGATTTCCTTTTACAGCGGTGATTATATTAAATATTTTTATCTACCTAAACTCGAAACACACAGTAGCTTTGGTATCATTCATTGTCAATATAACTTGTTAAAAATATTAACATTTAATTCCGGTTTGTTACCTGACGGAAATGTCTGGCATTATCCCCATCATGGGTTATCGTTGGCCGAATACCTTTCAGAAGAAACATTTTACCTATGACAAGTTGCAGAATTGTTATGTCTGCCCGCAGGGAGAAAAACGGATTTATACCACAACCGACCGTCAGAGATGCTGGCATTATCAGGCCCCGGCGGCTATCTGCACGCACGCGAAAGGTGGAAAAACGATAACCCTCCCTATCCACTGTTTTCAGCGCCATAATTAACCTGAGGTTTGCTTAAGAAGGGAACTAAGTGCCTGAGACACGATCAAAGTTTTTGTCAAAGAAAACAAAATCGTGGAGATCCTCAGGCATGGTTAATTTAGAAGAACTTTACTGCTGCGTCGATGACTTTTGCCAAAAATTTATTCCTCTCTGGCATCAACAGTTAATTGAAAATGGCTTGCTCAAACGTCGCCGCGAAGCTTCCCTTTCTCTCAGTGAAGTCATGACGATCCTCATTTTATTCCACATGAGCCATTATCGTGATTTTAAAACGTTTTATATTCAGCATGTTAAACACTATCTTCAGGCCGATTTTCCCAAATTGGTCAGCTACACCCGGATGTTAACCTTGAAGCAAAGGGCGCTCATTCCCCTCTGTGCTTTTCTTTCGTCACGCAAGGCTGAAACCCAGGGGATCGCTTTTATTGATTCAACCAAAATTGCCGTTTGCCACAATCTCCGTATTCCCCGTCATCGCGTATTTCAGGGCGTCGCACAGCGAGGGAAAACCAGTATCTGCTGGTTTTATGGCTTTAAACTTCATCGGGTTATCAATGATTGTGGTGAACTTCTGGCAGTGAAGTTGACCTCAGGAAATAAGGATGATCGCCATCCCGTCAAAGCGCTGGTACAAGGATTAACCGGATGTTTATATGGCGATAAAGGGTATTTGTCGCAGGCTTTGTGCGATGAACTGGAAGCAGAAGGAATAACGTTAATCACTCATGTCCGTAGTAACATGAAGGCAAAAGCGTTATCTCTCTGGGATAAACTGATGCTAAGAAGGAGATTTTTGATAGAAACGGTCGTGGATCAGCTTAAAAATATTTCGCAGATAGCGCATTCAAGACACCGCAGTCAGCTCGGTTTTTTATTGGAAATCGTCGCTGGCCTAATTGCTTATACATTCCAACCTAAAAAACCGAGCTTGAATTTACGGGATTGTGATATCGCTATTTTTAAACGAAGCTGAGGTTAATTAAACTTGCCTCATGATGGTGCATTCAGCGCACCACCATAGAGCATCACTATTGTAAAAAGTGATCTACGTTTTATTTTTATGACTAAAAAATAATTTCATTTGCCTATTCTTTCGCCTCACTCTATTTATTGCTCAACAATACAAAAACAATTATTTAACAATAAATACAAATTATCCAACGATGGTACGCATATTGCTTAGATATACATTTATCTATCACACAGGAATTCAGCCTATGACGACACAGCAGGCGACAGCTATTTTCATGTACAGAGGTGACACAACATGCAACAGATGGTGAATCTATGGCCGTTGATTGGCATAGCGGTTATTGTCGTGGGTTTTTTACTCAGGTTTAACCCGGTATTGGTGGTGATTGTCGCAGGGATCATCACCGGGCTGGCCGCACATATGCCGATCACAGCGATTCTGGAAAAGCTAGGTTCCGGCTTCCTTAATACCCGAAATTTGCCATTGATTTTGCTGTTGCCGCTGGCAACTATCGGCCTTTTAGAACGGCACGGTTTAAAAGAACGAGCTCAAACCTGGATTAGCAATATTAAAACAGCAACCGCCGGACGTTTGCTAATCATCTATTTGTTCATTCGTGAAATAACCGCTGCGCTAGGGCTGACCAGTTTAGGAGGACACCCACAAATGGTGCGTCCATTACTGGCGCCAATGGTAGAAGGGGCTACGGAAAACCGTCATCATGACCTGCCTGACGATGTACGTTATCGCCTGCGGGCCATGTCAGCAGCAACCGACAATGTTGGCCTTTTCTTCGGGGAGGATATTTTCGTCGCTTTTGGTGCAATCATCTTTATGCATAACTTTATGCTGGAGTCTGGCGGCATCCAAACGGAACCGCTACATATCGCTATGTGGGGGCTCCCTACCGCCATCTGTGCCTTCCTGATCCACGCTTTCCGCTTGTCTCGTCTTGACCACCACATCGCAACCAAACTGGCAGCACTGAATGGTATGGACAAAAATCGAAGTAAGGTGGAGTAATGTTTCAGCAACAGTATCTTTATTGGCTGGCCGGCACAGTTCTGCTGGCCGTAGCGGTGATGTCCTGGCGTGATCACGCCAACCCTCGCCGCTTGACCACCAGCCTGTTCTGGGCGCTATATGGCATCGTGTTTCTAGTAGGCGACTGGAGCTATCGCGTAATAGCACTATGGGCAGACAACGAAGCCGAGGCCCAAAAGATGCTACATATCGGTGTCGGGCTAATCGTCGTATTGATGGCACTGACGGCAGGTTTTGGCGGTGTGCGATTGGGCAGCTACCATCAACGCACACCTCAGCAACGGCAGGAAAGTGCCTCCCGTTTGGGTAATCGTCTCTTTCTTCCCGCACTGGCGATACCTATCGTCACCGTGATCGGCGTATTACTGTTTAACCACGTCCCTGGGTTACAACAAGCACTGTTCGGTAGCGGCAACCATGCCACGCTGGTAACACTGTTTTCCATGACGGTAGGCTGTTTAGTCGGATATGGCGTTGCATTGAGAATGACCCGTGAAGGCGTAGCTCAATCAACCCAAGAAGCACGTCGCCTACTGGATGCTATCGGTTGGGCGTTTATCCTGCCACAGATATTAGCGACGCTAGGGCTATTATTTACCGTAGCCGGTGTCGGTACCGCAATTTCTCACCTGACTGAACATTATTTAGCGGTGGATAATCGATTGATCGCGGTAACGACATACGTACTCGGCATGGCGTTATTGACAATGATAATGGGCAACGCTTTCGCCGCGTTCCCGATTGTTACCGCCGGGATCGGCATTCCCATTCTGGTACTGCAACATGGCGGTAATCCAGCGGTCATGGCCGCTATCGGCATGTTCTCAGGCTATTGCGGTACACTGATGACCCCAATGGCCGCAAACTTCAATATCGTTCCTGCCGCTCTGTTGGAATTACCAAATCGCAATGCGGTCATTAAAGCACAAATTCCCACGGGAATAGCGCTGCTGATTGCCAATGTTTTTCTGCTCTATTTTTTGATGTTTTTGTAAGGAGAGATCCCATGAAAACCGTTCTGATTACCGCTTTTGAACCTTTTGACGGTGAAGCCATCAATCCATCGTGGGAGTCGGTCAGACAATTGCAAAACCAACAGCTATCTGGAGCACATATTGAGACACGCCAGCTCCCATGTGTATTCAACACTTCTCTAACTTATCTGTACGCAGCTATTGATGAGATACAACCTGAACTCGTCATTGCAGTGGGACAAGCAGGCGGCAGACCAGATATCACGCTGGAACGCATAGCGATTAACATCAACGATGCACGTATTCCCGATAATCAGGGCAATCAACCCATTGATACCCCTATCGTGGCAGCAGGCCCTGCGGCCTACTTCTCCACCCTACCGATCAAAGCGATCGTCAGTGGCCTGCAAGCCGCAGGGATTCCTGCTTCGATTTCACAGAGTGCCGGGACATATGTCTGCAACCATGTCATGTACGGCCTACTACACCATCTGGCACTGACTTATCCCAAAGTACGTGGTGGATTTATCCATATTCCCTACCTGCCTGAACAGGCGGTAAAACACCCCGGTACGCCAAGTATGGCTCTGGAAACAATAACAACAGCACTGAAAATTGCTATCAAGCAAGCATTAAATAACAGTGAGGACAGGGTTATTGGTGGAGGTACAACACATTAATTCAACGCCCATTGGGGTAGCGGAAATTACCATCTATAGAGTTATAAGCACTCTAAATTTTTCACTGCTTTTTTGAATATCATTTTATTAAGGTTACGACTATGAACGTTATTGATTTAAACAGCGATCTTGGTGAAGGCTTTGGTCAATGGAAAATGGGTGACGATAATACCATGCTGAGCATTGTCACCAGTGCCAATGTAGCGTGTGGATTTCATGCCGGTGATCCCGCCGGGATACTTCAAACTTTAAAAGCTGCCCGTGAAAATCAAGTGATTATTGGTGCTCATGTGTCTTATCCAGACCTTGTCGGATTTGGTCGCCGTAATATGGATATCTCCAGTAATGAGCTGATCGCGGATGTTATTTACCAGATTGGCGCGTTGAAAGGTTTGGCAGCGGCGGCAGGAACCACCGTAAGTTATGTTAAACCGCACGGTGCACTGTATAACACCATTGCCCATGATGAATACCAAGCCCTTGCCGTTATTACAGCGATTCGCGAAGTGGATGACAATTTAGCGCTGGTTGGATTAGCCGGCTCAAAACTATTGGATTTAGCGAGGGAAAAAGGCTTGCGTACCGTTGCGGAAGCCTTTGCTGACAGAGCTTACACTCCACAAGGCACGCTAGTTTCCCGCCGGGAAAAAGGGTCTGTGCTTCATGACGCTAATCTCGTTGCCCGACGCATGTTGCAATTGGTGACCGAAGGGGGAGTTGAAGCCATTGATGGTAGCTTTACCCGTATTCAGGCAGATTCCATCTGTGTTCATGGTGACAGCCCAGATGCGGTAGAAATGGCACGTCAGGTGAAAATAACCCTGCAACAAGCCGGGATCACCGTACGCTCCTTTATTTAAGCAAGTGGCAGTTCTCTTATTATGCTCAGGAGTACCTAGTGCGTTTTTTACCTGTTAATTTAGGTGCCATTATTGTCGAGCTTCATGATCTGAATGAAACGCTGGCGTTATTTGATTCACTTAACGCCTGCCCCATTGCTGGCGTAGAAGAAATTATTCCGGCAGCCAGAACACTGTTGATTCGATTTCGTCCCAATGTTGTTTCCACCGTCAAACTTGCCAGAGAAATCAATGGGCGCAACCTGAATACACTGGATAGGACAACAGGGAAACTCGTTGAAATCCCGGTGTATTACAATGGTGAAGATCTGATTGAAGTGGCGGAAACTCTCGGCATCACCACACAGGAAGTTATCAAGCGACATACAGAAAGTGAGTACACTGTTGCTTTTACCGGATTTGCCCCCGGATTCGCCTATTTAGTCGCAGATTCAAACTGTTTACATGTTCCTCGGCGAATGGCACCAAGAGCCCGCATCCCTGCGGGATCAGTTGGTCTGGCTGGAGAATTCAGTGGGATATACCCTCAAGCCAGTCCGGGAGGTTGGCAAATCATCGGTATCACGCCAGAGCGCATGTGGGATCTCTCGCGTTCTCCCTCTTCCCTGTTACAACCCGGTTTCCGGGTACGTTTCAGAGATCAAGGCAAAGGCGCAGCAATCTCTATCACTAAACCCAAAACCCCTGTTGCCCCCATAGAGAACGTTCTATCTTCACAGGTTGATAAACGCTCCTCGCTGGAAATCCTAACCACTGGAATACAAACACTTTTTCAGGATTTAGGGCGTTCAGGGCAAGCTAGTTTAGGTATTTCCGCTGCCGGTGCACTAGATAAAACCGCGCTGAAAAGTGCCAACCGGATCGTCGGTAATCCTTCGGATAACGCATGTCTGGAAATTGTGCAAGGAGGATTAAGCTTTATTTCTCATGGCAATGTCATTATCGCTGTCACAGGTGCTGACTGCCCAATCACTGTTCAAACAGCATCTGGCCGAAAGTTTCAGGTTGATGGCTATCAGCCTATTGATCTGAGTGAAGGTGATACAGTGACACTAGGAACGCCCAAAGCGGGAGTGCGTTCTTATTTGGCTGTGCGTGGCGGCTTTGCCAAGCAACCTATTCTCTCCAGCCTCTCTTACGATACGCTGGCACACATTGGCCCCAAGCCAATCGCTATAGGCGATATTTTGGATATTCTTACTGTGACGCAGGGTTGCGCGGTATCAATGGATGAAAGGCCGGCTTTTAATATGCCTACTTCTGACGATATCATTACACTGGATATCATTCTGGGGCCACGTACTGACTGGTTCACAACAGAAGCGTTATCCCTGCTAAAAAGCCAACTTTGGCAGGTTACACCACAATCTAATCGAGTCGGTATTCGTCTGTATGGCAACACACCACTGTCGCGTCTTAACCATAAAGAGTTACCGAGTGAGGGAACGACCACCGGCGCAATTCAGGTTCCCGCCAGTGGTCAACCGGTTTTGTTTTTAGCAGATCACCCTTTGACCGGCGGTTACCCCGTGATTGGTTCCGTTGCCAGCTATCATCTTGATCTTGCCGGACAAATTTCTGTCAACGCCCGTATTCGCTTCAATCCCATCACTGAATTTCACGAAATAAAAGAGAGCGATTGCCGCTCTGAGCATCACAATGACTATGAATATTAAAAACCATCCCATAAAAAAAGTTTTGATTGCTAACCGCGGTGAAATCGCCGTCCGTATTATCCGTGCCTGCCGGGATTATGGTTTACCATCTATCGCCGTCTACGCTGATTCGGACATCAATGCACAACATGTACAATTGGCTGATGAGGCTTACAGTTTAGGCGGAAACAGCCCCGCAGATACTTATCTTAATATTCCCCAATTATTGGATATTGCGAAACGTTCAGGTGCCGACATGGTACATCCCGGATACGGATTTCTGGCTGAACGTGCAGAATTTGCCCGTGCCGTTATTAATGCGGGATTGATCTGGGTTGGTCCTGAACCAGAGACAATTGATATTCTGGGTGACAAAGTTAAAGCACGCAAAATTGCCCAACAGGTAGGCGCACCACAGGTTTCAGGAACAGAAGAACCGGTGAAAAACGCAGAGGAAGCACTGGCGTTTGCCGAACAATATGGCCTGCCAATTGCAATCAAAGCAGCATATGGCGGTGGTGGACGTGGCATGAAAGTGGCATGGCGGCTTGATGAAGTCACCGAACTCTACAATTCAGCTGTTCGTGAAGCAACAGCGGCCTTTGGCCGTGGAGAATGTTTCATTGAACAGTTCCTGGATAAACCTCGTCATATTGAAGCGCAAATTCTGGCTGATAAACATGGCAATGTAGTGGTACTTGGTACACGTGATTGTTCACTGCAACGGCGTAACCAAAAATTGGTAGAAGAAGCGCCGGCGCCATTTTTGACCGAACATCAGCGCCAGCGTATCCATCAAGCGGCACGAGATATTTGCACCGCCGCCCGTTATATCGGAGCCGGTACTGTGGAGTTTCTCCTCAGTGTAGACGGCACAATTTCTTTTCTGGAAGTGAATACTCGCTTGCAGGTTGAACATCCTGTCACCGAAGAAACTACAGGGATCGACATTGTGATAGAACAATTCCGGATTGCTGAAGGTAAACCTTTATCATTGACAACAACACCGATCCCTTTAGGCCATTCTTTTGAGTTCCGTATTAACGCCGAAGATGCAGGTAAAGGATTTTTACCGACGCCCGGAACCGTGACGGTATTTTCTCCTCCTTCCGGCCCAGGCATAAGATTGGATTCTGGTGTTGCAGCAGGTTCCACCATCCCTGACACTTTTGATTCGCTGATGGCTAAATTGATTGTCACCGGACCAACCCGACAACAAGCTATTGCCCGTGCGCGACGTGCATTACAAGAATTCAGCATTGAAGGCGTTGCATCAGTATTGCCTTTTCATCGAGCAGTAATGGAGCATCCTGATTTTATTTCCGATGACACATTTAACATCCATACACGTTGGATCGAAACTGATTTTATCAATGATATAAAAATATCTCCGCGTCAGGAAAACCATTATCAAGAAAAAGTAACACGTACTTTTATTGAAATTAACGGCCGTCGGCATGAACTAGGGCTACCAGACGAATTATTAAAAGGGCTTTCATTGCCTGATTCTGAGCAAAATTTCATCACCGAGAGCAAAGGTAATGAAGCTGAGGAGACAATAGCGGTACCAAATCCCGTCTTAGCATCAATATCCGGCGTTTTACAATCCTGGTATGTGCAGGAAGGTGATGAAGTTAAACAAGGTGATGTCATTGCTGTCATGGAAGCAATGAAAATGGAAACGCAACTTATCGCACATCGTTCTGGGAAAATCGTTATCTATGCGGAAGAAGGCGGTTATCAACAGGCAGGAAATGTGCTGGCAAGTATTAACGATGATTAATAATCGCCAAATTAGCCAAAATTAATTGGCTAATTTGACACATAAATTCACATTACCCAATACAACATCAAATTGCGCGGATAATTTCCGCACAATTTTAATGAAGAGATTAAAATTAAAATGCAAGCAATATTGGGAAAAAGAAGATAATTAACCCCTTTATGAATAGGAAAAAATAACTATTAAGGGCAGTTTTTTAATTATCTCGTTAAGATTGACAATAAGACAAATAAATCATCACACAATTTAACACCTGTTTATTTTGTTGTACTCCACAAATTATTAACAAAACTCTTTTTTTATCCGAAAAAATGTTTACTAAATATTTTTAATATCATGCTTTTCAATTGAAAATTGAGATATTATTAAAATCAATAATAAATAAAAGAATATAAAAACCAAATAAAGAATAAAAAACCGTAATTTACCTACACTTATAAAGTGATAACAGCCATATATACTCATCTAGTTAATGACAAATAGAATAATAATTTGTGACTATTTTTACACATATTTAAACAATAAGAAATCATTAACTCATTATAAATTATCAGTTATAAATAGTGTATAAGTTTATTTTCCACACTTGACAATGCAAATAAATCAAACAAAAAATACAATAAAAACAATAGATTACAAATATTTATATCAATGAGATATAAATAAAATTTCACAAGAATAAATCAATAAAAACGTTATCGGCTATACACTACACATATTGATATTTTCAAAAAATATATTAAATTCAGACTGTCATTTTATTCCAACCATAGAAATATTATTTCATCAAAAGATAATGTTACTCATTTAATAATTCTTCACATCCACATGATAATTATGCACAAATATACATCCATTTGAATAGTATATAAACATACTATTACAACAGTATCATAATATTAAATAATTTAATTGTTTTACATTTCCTTTACAATTATCAACACAATTTAAAACTATAATAAATTCATATATGCTTTTACAAACACATTTTTATATAGATTAGCATCACAATTTCAACATTACTCAACAAAATAATAAATCAAATAATTGCAATTACCATTAAACATAATACTATATTAATAGTGGAATAAAGTTTTTATTTACAATGTTTTCCTAATGGTTCAAAAGAAGACCAAGATAAAAAATAAATTCAGAAGCATTGATTAAAAAGGAAAAATATCCGTTACTTTAAATTATACCCTATGGATTTCAAGATGGATCGCGACGGCAAGGGAGCGAATCCCCGGGAACATAGATAACTATGTGACCGGGGTGAGTGAGTGCAGCCAACAAAGAGGCAACTTGAAAGATGACGGGTATATAATAATGGTGGCGGCTAAGTAATCAGGAGAACAATGTGATAACAAACGATTACGAGTTAATGACCACGCCAAACAGTAAGCCGCACGGCAGCGAAAAAACGCTTCACAATAGAGGATCAGAAGCGTGCCACGGCACACGTGGAATGCCGCAAGGACAGCGACGTCATCGATGAAATTCCGATGGCCTACAAAGACATTGAGGCTGTAATGGCCGCTCAGTCTTCACTAGTAGAAATCGTTCACACCCTGCGTCAAGTGGTTTGCGTAAAAGGATAATCAAGATGAAAGAAAAATTTGGTATCAGTGACATCATGAAGCAACACATATGCCAAAAACTGGCGCAACTTGAGACAGAGCTGCAAATACAAATACTCTACGCCTGTGAATCAGGTAGCCGTGGTTGGGGATTTGCCTCGACAAACAGTGATTACGATGTACGTTTTATTTATGTACATACGCCATCATGGTACTTACGCGTCGATCCCTCTCGGGATGTCATTGAACTACCGATCAGTAACGAGCTGGATATCTGTGGTTGGGAACTGCGTAAAACTTTAGGGCTGCTGAAACGAGCCAACCCGACACTGATGGAGTGGGCAGACTCACCGGTAATCTACTACGAAGACGTGGAGTTCATGGCGGCACTACGTGCCCTATTACCAGACTATTTCTCCAACAACAGAGCGCGATATCACTATCTGTCAATGGCAAAGAAAAACTTTCGTAGTTACCTAAAAGGCGAGAAAATTCGGCTGAAAAAATACCTTTATGTACTACGCCCATTGCTGGCGGTACGTTGGATCGAAGCGGGTAAAGGTATCCCCCCAATGCGCTTCGACACCCTACTGGCCGGAACTGTTACAGACGCAGCGCTGATGCAGGAAATACAGACTCTGCTTGCCATCAAGCGTAACGCTGACGAAACGGAGTATAGCCCACGTTTTAAACGCATTCATAACTTTATCTGCCGCGAACTGGATAATTCAGTTACCCGCTGCGAGCTCAAAGACAAAAAACACCTCCCTGATACTGAATTGGATTTACTTCTGATGCGTACCGTACTTCACCATAATAATAAAGAAGAAGGAGAATACATGTTAAAAAATGGATGAAAAATCATACAAACATGACATTTCAGCAATAAAATTGGATGTTTACTAAGAGCCAGAAAGCAGGGTATTCCACCCTGCTCCAGAAATAAACAGTTATAGAATCATTAACCTAAAATAATATGAGGTACAAATCGTGATGTATCCTTCGTGATCCTGCCAATATCTTCCCTAACCGATAGACCCGCAGGCGTATCATTAACGAGCCAACTACCGATAAGAACATGGCTATTACCGATCTTTGGCAATGGGGTGTATTGCTGCACAATGTAACCCTCTTCACCGTAAGGACCATCTACCTTTTCAACTACTTTGCCATCTTTATGAATACTAATATTCGCGCCCTCACGGCTGAATATCGGCTTCATAACATAATAAGTCAGGCACTTGGCTTGCGGATCATCGGCAAAATAAGCTTCAAGCAGATTTGGGTGTCCTGGAAACATCTCCCAAAGCAATGGCAAAATTGCTTTATTCGAAGTGATGCATTTCCACATTGGCTCAAACCAGTTAACACCCGCGCTGACTAGGTATTGAGCATATTCTTCACGAAACATGAACTCCCACGGGTACAACTTGAACATAGAGTCTATGATCTTGTTATTACTATCCGTAAATTGACCACACTCGCTGAGCCCAATGTCTTCAATGTAGACAAACTCGGTATGAATACCGGCATCTTTGGCACAGTCAGCCATGTAATCAACCGAGCCCTTGTCTTCTTCCGTACCCTTACAGCAGGCAAAATGAAGCGTGTTGAATGGCAAAAAGGGTTTCAGTTCACAAAAGCGATTAACAAGCAACTCCTGTAGTAAGTTGAACTGATCAGCAGCATGAGGCAATTCACCACGGTTAACCTTATCTTCCAACCACAGCCAGCTAAAAAAACCATGTTCATAAATAGAAGTCGGCGTATCTGAGTTAATTTCCAATAACTTAGCCGGGTTTTTACCATCATAGGCAAAATCAAGGCGACTATAGAGACTTGGATCTCTGCGCTTCCAAGATCCACGAACCAATGACCACATTGCTTCTGGAATTTGGAATCTAGTCATCAACTCATCACTGTTAACCACTTGCTCTACTGCTTGAAGGCTCAACCGGTGGATTTCCGCTGTCGGATCTTCAATATGTTCTTCAATCTGCTTGAGAGTAAACTGGTAATAACGGTCTTCCGTCCAGTACGGCTCATTATCGATTGTATGGAAACCAAACCCAAATTCTTTTGCTCGCACTTTCCAATCATGACGAGGTGTTGTTGGGATCTGAAGCATGACGTTAACCCTTTGATAATACTTATTTGAATCTTGGAAAAAATCATCTCACAAATGCTTAATGCGGCAATAATGACTCCATGCAAGAGACTGGCCTGAGAATAAAATGTCAGCGCTGGTTAACCACCCCAACTGTATTTAGCGGAAGATGTTGAACCAAAACCACCAGAAGACTTGGTCGTGACGATTGGCTTGCTATCATAGCCAGAATAACGGGAACCGCTGCTTTTAAACTTTTGTTCCTTTTCACGTATCAAGCGCTCTCGATACATTCTCTCTTTATGCTTACGCGCTGAATAATCACCGATCTCAGATGCGATATAAGCAGTTGATAGGGAGTTCAGTACAGGGTTTATACCTGCAACGACATTTGTATTTGTTCCAACTTGAGAAACTTCTCGTTTCTCCATTGGCAAGCGAACCGTCTCCAGCGGCTGCAAATAACGTCGGCTCATTTCGTACTGGATATTGCCAATATCGGAATAAGTACTAATGACCTTGCCATCAGCGAAAAAAAGCTTACCGTACAGGTCGCTATAGCCTGATGTTGAAGTAAATAGTGGCTGGTAAAACACGTTGCGATACTTTTCAGCAACGTCGTACTTGCTAAACTGTTCTGGCTTCACCTCCGCCATCATAAAGGCGGCCATCTTCGGTCGATAACCCACTTGCCCCGGCATTGCTTCACACTCACCGTACTCCAGCTCACACATAGCTTTCCGGCGAAATTTCTGCGAAGTACGCTCCGCTTCGCGTAATGCCGCTTGGTATGTAGTTTCACATTGAGCAGCGATCGTATTCTTCGGATTATTCTGACAAGACGCCAAATCCTTATAAACATGAATTGACAACTCATCCGCCGATTGACCACAACCAACGAGTGAACCAACACTGAGCGCCAATGACGTGAATGAGAAACCACGCCAATATTTACGCTTACTCTCAATGTTAATGGCTGTGCTGCGCATTCTGCGCTTTTTATTCCCGTTCGTCATACAATCCCTAAATCAGTAAGTCATGCAGGCTGCGTTTAAAAGACCAACAGAAATTGACACCGCCGCCAGCACAACCGCAGCAGGGACCTCATTATTCTCAATGCGGGATACAATCTTTGGCATCATGAATATGCGAACCATGAAGAAGCCAGCAATCTGAGCCAACAGCGCAACAACACTCCACATCACGAAATCAATAACCCCCACAGAGTTGCTTGCTGCACTTGCAATGGCGATGCTGTAACCAACCAGCGCACCACCAAGCGATATCGCAGCGGCACTATTCTTCTCTTCCTTAATAAGTTTCCATTCATCATGCGGAGTAATTATTGTGTAGATGAATTTGAAAACGATGAAAAAAACCAGCGCCAGCCCAAAACATAAACCAAAATTGCCTACACCATGCATAAATTGCGTGAAAGCCTGTTCTTCATTCTCCAATGTGATCATTTATGCCACCACTTTAAAATCAGTTTGGTTAAGTTGAATACCGGTGCTCAGTACCATCAATCTATCCAGATGACTCCCTACAACTTTTTCTTCTCCCACAACCTGAAGTTCTTCTGTTCTGTTATGAGCAACCTGACGCGTATACACCATCACAAACTGATCAGTTTCAGTTATGTGTCCCTCTTTACTGTAAGTTTTTTCGGTAACAGCCACAGGCTTAATGTTGTCCCATAACTGAGAGAACTGGGTACCATCGAGATCATATCGTCTGCCTGGTGTAACGATACCGTTTTCAATCAGCGCATCCCATTGAGCTTGTGAATCGATCGGTTGAGTTTCGTAAAAGTACCACAGGCTCACTTCCTTCACGCCGTCATCCCCCTCCCCTTCTTGCAGCACTTGAAGGTAACCTTCATCATCCGTGTAATAACGAACCAAACGCACGTTATCACCTAAATCGACAACACCAACGGAACATATAAGCTGAGTTGAAGCTGCATTTTCGATCGTTAGGTCAGATTCAATCAGTTTTAGCATCAGCGGGTCTATCTCAAGTGCACCACCAATACGCAAACCTAATACTTCCGGCACCTTTGGAACAACAGGCGCAACCGCCTTACCCCCGAATGCGCTCTTAAACGCATCTACGATTTTGGAAAGCATAGAAATATCTCTTGATAGGAAGATCCCACTTTAAAAAGCAGGATCTTGATTTAACAACTGGGTATTTACTTGCCAAGGATACGAGCAAGTTCATCTTCTGCAGACATAGAACTTGAAGTTATGCCAGCCTCTTTAAGCTTTTTATCCAGATCGCTAGAAGTCATACTATCGTGGAGCTCCTGCTGAGCCTCGAACTGAGCCGCTTTCTCAGCCTGACGTGACTTGATACGCTCAAGAGAATCAAGGGCGGTAGATGTTTTTGAAGAAGCGCCAACGACAGAACTGTGAGTCGCTGCTTGGGCTTTCTGCACCTGTTCAGTTGCCTTAACCAAATCAACTTGGTTCTCAAGCTGAGACACCTTCTTTTTCGCCTCTTGTACATTGTGTCGGTGCATCGTTTCAGCCTTCTGGAACGATTCAAACAACCCTTGTTCTTTTTCCTGTTCGTCACGCAAGGTCGCAACTTTCTGAGCACACTCCAGAGCAAGCCCATTATCACCTTTACCTGCGGCAGAGCGAGCATAACCCTCGTACTCTGAGATACTGCTTTTGATATCCGCAACCTTTTTCTCTGCCATTTTTCGTTTAGCAATAATGCTAACCAGGCTTTCATCCGCACGTCGGATTTCTGCTTTTGCTTCTCGAATTTCCTGATCAAGGATCGTCAGAGCATTGCCATCAGCAACAGCTTCTGCCGCGTTATTTACCGTTCCTTTGATTGCCTTAAAAAGCTTTTTCCACACGTTCATTAATATTTGCCTCTATATTGTTATTTTAGGAACTCAGAATACGCATCAAGAAGTTCAGTGATGTTGGCAAACAACGTAGAGACTTCGATGACAACGCTTTCTTGTTTTGATTCTGATGACAATGAACCAAAAGCGGTATAGTAAGATTGACCATCTACTTTAGTTATTCCAACTGAAGTCAGAGGAATCATCTTATGCGTTTCTAAAATAAACTGATTTAAGGCGGCAGGATCTAAAACATTCTCTTCCGAAAACAGTAATGCTTCCACTGTAATTTGCCTTCCACAAATAGCCAGATGAGCCTTAATTCCGTCTTCGTTAGTCATTGCCAGACATTCACCGATTTGCTCTACGGTCCAGTTGTTACCAGATTCATTAAGCGCTTTAATTACTTGATTTAATTCCAAACTATCTACTCCACTGGTTTGTTTTATCATTAAAATCAGCATATTAAGTTTAAATTATCATCAGATTACACATTTTTCAATAAGTATTGTATTAAAAGCGCACAACACCTTAAATACTGCATATTCACTAAACAGGGTTAAAATTTTATACCATTTGATAAGTGACCTTTTAATACCTAAATACCACCTGCACAGAACACTATGAGAAAGCTCGAATGTCAAACTGGATGATTAAAACCACGCTTATACTAAGGTTGGTTACCTACAGCTTAAACCTATAATCGTGGACAAGATAAATAGAGAATTACGGGGTAAAATAAAAATTTCCAGTAAAATCAACTTAGGTTAATAAAAATATCCATTTTGGTCATCCGTTTATTCAAGCTAATATCGAAGCTAAAATATTTTTCATCATCCCGTTTATCTCCGATATAAAAAACCTTTTCTACTTATTAGTGCTTTTCACATTTAACAGAGATTAACTTGTACATTAAGTTTAAGGTTTAAGGTTTAAGGTTTAATTCTTATTTACCATTATAACCTTTTTACATTTTCATTATTTTTCATCGAGGTACTTTTTAACTACAGATACTTCGGTTAACTAACAACAATAACCTATCGGATTTAATCCAAAGGTATTCAACCTATATACCCGTCATCTTTCAAGTTGCCTCTTTGTTGGCTGCACTCGCTCACCCCGGTCACATAGTTATCTATGCTCCCGGGGATTCGTTCCCTTGCCGTCGTGATGCATCTTGAAATCCATTGGGTATAAGTCCCTAAATCAAGCTTAATCGTGCTTTAACTCACTTTCCAACCATTACCGATTAAACACTTTTTCGGTCAATCCCAACCAAAAAGCGAATACTTTACCCGCAATCTACGGCTCCCTTCATTTTTAAGGGAGCCCGTTTTAATCATTCTTTAATGTGAACAGATTTACCATCAAAGGTAACAACCTGCCCGGTTATAGCTTTGTAACGTTTACGGGTTTCTATCTGACCGTTTACTTCAACCAGACCTTCAGCAATAACCGCTTTAGCGCTAGCGCCGCTTTCGCTCCACCCTTGAAACTTTAACAGATCACACAGCGCCACATGAGGATGGCCTTCTAAATAAAAAATTTCCATTAACAACCTTCAATTTTTTCCACATCATGGTATTCCTCGCAGGCTTGCAAGGTATTCTGGATAAGTGTCGCGACTGTCATTGGGCCAACCCCCCCTGGAACCGGAGAGATCCAGCTTGCACGCTCTGACGCGGTTTCAAAATCAACATCGCCGATGACTTTTCCATCTTCCAGACGATTAATTCCGACATCAATAACAATAGCGCCAGGTTTAATCCATTCACCAGGGATAAAGTTTGGTTTACCAACAGCCACAATGAGCAAATCTGCGTGCTCCACATGGTGGCGTAAATCTTTAGTAAAGCGATGAGTCACCGTGGTGGTACAGCCAGCCAATAACAACTCCAGGCTCATTGGGCGACCAACAATATTTGAAGCACCGATAATGACGGCATTCAGCCCATAAGTATTGATTCCACAACGCTCAAGCAACGTTGCGATACCGCGCGGAGTACAGGGACGCAGCTTTGGAGCGCGTTGACACAAACGACCAATATTATAGGGATGGAAGCCATCAACATCCTTATCAGGCTGGATACGCTCCAGAACTTTGACATTATCAATACCGGCAGGTAAAGGGAGCTGAACCAAAATACCATCAATTTCTGAATCATTATTAAGCTGATCGATAAGATTCAACAACTCGGCTTCACTGGTGGTATCTGGCAGGTCATAGGAACGGGAAACAAACCCGACTTCCTCACAGGCACGGCGTTTGCTTGCGACATAAATTTGAGAAGCCGGATTTTCGCCGACTAAAACAACGGCAAGACCAGGAGCACGTCTTCCCGCAGCAACACGTTGTTGAACACGCACTGCGACTTCACTTCTGATTGTCTGCGCAATCGTTTTCCCGTCAATAATTTTTGCTGGCATGTACGAATAAATCCATAAATCAAACATTGGGATACTACCTATTTTGTCAGAACATGAACGTGCTGTCAGTTTTATTGATAATCAGAAAATAGCCAGATGAAGATTTATAAGTAGAAAAGCCATTGACTCAAGGAGTTGTCACCGTATAATCTCTCCCCGCATCAGAGCACTACTGATGCAGCTCATCTCTCAAGATGCGCCCTTAGCTCAGCTGGATAGAGCAACGGCCTTCTAAGCCGTAGGTCACAGGTTCGAATCCTGTAGGGCGCGCCATATCAACCTCTCTCATCGTCTAGCAAAGCCCATAAATCTAGTAAATACAAAGAATTAGGCTCTCCTTGTTCTCCAGAAGTCGAGTAAAATCCGCTGAAATAACCTGCCAGAAGAGTAATTTTTTCTTAATGTAGGCATTTTTCAAAGAAATATAAAAAAGTGGATTGTCTATCAGGTTGGAAGCAGTCCAAAATGCCCCAGAGATGACGACTAAACTTGTAGCGATTCAAAATGATTAGAACGTCTTTACTCGTTATAATACTGGGATGATTATGGGCCGATGGCCATTCAAAAACGTATTAAAAGTGGAGTTTCACAATGACAAGTACCCAACAACGCGCCGAACTACAGCGTCAAATCTGGCAAATTGCTAACGATGTGAGAGGTTCGGTGGATGGCTGGGATTTCAAACAGTACGTACTAGGTACGCTGTTTTATCGCTTTATAAGTGAAAACTTTGCAAACTACATTGAAGGCGGTGATGAAAGCATTAACTATGCCGAGCTTCCAGATGATGTTATCACTGACGATATTAAAGATGACGCTATTAAAACCAAAGGCTATTTTATTTACCCAAGCCAGCTGTTTGTTAATATTGCCGAAAATGCTAATAAAAATGATAATTTAAACAAAGATTTAAATTCCATTTTCGTCGCTATTGAAAGCTCAGCCAACGGCTACCCATCTGAAGCCGAGATTAAGGGTCTTTTTGCCGATTTTGACACCACCAGTAACCGTTTAGGTAATACAGTTAAAGATAAAAACACCCGCTTAGCCGCAGTCTTAAAAGGCGTGGCAGGGCTTAAATTTGGTCACTTTGAAAGTAACAAAATCGACTTGTTTGGTGATGCTTACGAGTTTTTAATCTCTAACTACGCTGCTAATGCGGGTAAATCAGGTGGTGAATTTTTTACACCACAACACGTTTCCAGGCTAATCGCTCAGCTCGCCATGCATGGGCAAACCAGCGTGAATAAAATCTATGATCCAGCCGCTGGTTCTGGCTCACTGCTATTACAAGCCAAAAAACACTTCGATGCCCACATTATTGAAGACGGTTTCTTTGGTCAGGAGATTAACCATACCACCTATAACCTTGCGCGTATGAATATGTTTTTACACAACATTAATTACGACAAGTTTAATATTATGTTGGGCAATACCTTAACCGAACCGCATTTTGGTGATGACAAACCGTTCGATGCCATCGTCTCTAATCCACCGTATTCGGTGAAATGGATTGGCAGTGATGATCCAACACTGATCAATGATGACCGCTTTGCTCCCGCTGGCGTATTAGCGCCGAAGTCCAAAGCCGACTTTGCCTTTGTACTGCACGCATTGAGTTACTTATCCAGCAAAGGCCGCGCGGCAATTGTTTGCTTTCCGGGTATTTTTTACCGTGGTGGAGCTGAGCAAAAGATCCGCCAATATCTGGTAGATAACAACTATGTTGAAACCGTGATCTCATTGGCACCTAACCTATTTTTTGGCACGACCATTGCTGTAAACATTCTTGTGCTGTCTAAACACAAAACCGAAACCACCACCCAGTTTATTGATGCAAGCACTCTGTTTAAAAAAGAAACCAATAACAACATACTTACCGACAATCATATCGAACAAATTATGCAGGTGTTTGATAGCAAAGCTGATATTGAACATTTGGCAAAATCAGTCAGTTTTGAAGCCATCGCCGCTAACGATTACAACCTATCGGTGAGTAGCTATGTCGAAGTTAAAGATAACCGCGAAGTAATTGATATTACAAAACTCAATGCCGAACTAAAGACTACCGTTAAAAAAATCGACCAGCTACGGGTAGATATTGATGCCATTGTTGCTGAGATTGAAGGCACGGAGAGTGAGGCATGAGCAATATGAGTTTTATGGAGAAATTGCTTGAATGCGCTGAGGTCGAATGGATGGCCTTGGGAGAAATTGGTGAGTTAGTTCGTGGTAATGGATTACAAAAAAAAGATTTTACCGAAACCGGTGTGCCTGCAATTCACTATGGACAAATTTATACTTATTACGGTTTGTCTACGACAAAAACTAAATCATTTGTTTCTCCTGAGCTGGCCAAAAAATTAAGGAAGGTTAATACAGGTGATGTTGTAATCACAAACACAAGTGAAAACCTTGAAGACGTTGGTAAGGCTCTGGTTTATCTGGGCGAGCAACAAGCAGTTACCGGGGGGCATGCCACAATTTTCAAACCAAGCCCAATTATCTTAGGGAAATATTTTGCTTATTTCACTCAAACAACCGAATTTGCAAATGAAAAAAGGAAATATGCAAAAGGAGCAAAAGTTATTGATGTTTCTGCATCTGATATGGCGAAAATCCAAATCCCTATTCCATATCCTGAAAAACTAGAAAAATCGCTTGTATTCCAAACTGAAATCGTCCGCATTTTGGACACCTTTACCGAGCTTACCGCTAAGCTTACCGCTGAGCTTACAGCTCGCAAAAAACAATACAACTACTATCGCGACCAATTGTTAAGCTTTGAAGAAAGTGAGGTGGAGTGGAAGACTTTGGGGGAAATTGGTGAATTTATTCGTGGCAATGGAATGCAAAAAAAAGATTTCATTGAAAATGGATTTCCAGCTATACATTATGGGCAAATCTACACCAGATATGGCCTATCATCTGATATAACTTTCACTTATGTATCTGAAAATTTAGCTAAAAAATTGAGAAAAGCTAATGAGAATGACCTTCTGCTTGCAACAACTTCCGAAAATGATGAGGATGTTGTGAAACCACTGGCATGGCTGGGCGGTCAAGTTGCTATTTCTGGCGATATGATGTTGTTCAGGAACGAACAAAACGTTAAATATTTAGCCTACTATTTTCAAACGGAAGCTTTTCAGGCGCAGAAAAGAAAGTATATTACCGGAACAAAGGTTCGTAGGGTCTCAAAGAGTGATCTAGAAAAAATTCTTGTTCCTATTCCATCACTAGCCGAGCAAGCTCGTATCGTCTCTACCTTAGATAAATTCGACGCTTTAACTAACTCCATTAGCGAAGGTTTGCCTCGTGAAATTGAACTACGTCAAAAGCAATACGAATATTATCGCGATCTGCTGTTGAGTTTCCCCAAGCCAGAGGTAGCGGCGTAATATGAGCAAAACGCTAACGGAAATAGCACAGCAGCTAAAAGATGCCAACAAGAAAGTGCAGTTGATCTATGCCTTTAATGGTACGGGTAAAACCCGGCTTTCGCGGGAATTTAAACAGCTTGTTGCTCCTAAAAATGATAATGATGAAAGTAGCAACAATGAAGAACTATCATTGACGCGTACTAATTTTTTGTATTACAACGCCTTTACCGAAGACTTGTTTTACTGGGATAACGACTTATCTGAGAATACCGAGCCTAAACTCAAAATCCAGCCGAATTCATTTACAGACTGGGTGCTGAAAGACCAAGGGCAAGATCGGAATATCATTGCTAACTTTCAACGCTATACGGATGAAAAATTAACTCCACATTTTAGCGAAAATAGTTCGGAGGTCACATTTTCTTTCGAACGTGGTAATGAAGCACCAACTGAAAATGTTAAAATATCAAAAGGCGAAGAAAGCAACTTTATCTGGAGTATGTTTTACACACTGATTGAGCAAGTAATAAGCGTGCTAAATGTTGCTGAACCCAGTGAGCGAGAAACAGATCAGTTTAATCAATTGCAATGCGTCTTTATTGATGATCCTGTGAGCTCGTTAGATGAAAACCATTTGATTGAGTTGGCAGTACATCTTGCGCAACTTATTAAATCTAACGAGTCTACCGTTAAATTCATCATCACGACACATAACCCTCTTTTCTATAATGTGCTACACAATGAGCTAAACAGTGATGATAAAAGCTATAAAAAGAAGTGGTTTGAGAAATATAGGCTGACAAAGCATGAAGATGGCACATATCAGCTAGCAATCCAACCTAATGATTCACCATTTTCATATCATCTTTATCTGAAGTCAGAACTCGAAAAAGCCATCGAAAGCGGTCAATTGAGCAAATATCACTTCAACTTTTTAAGAAATATATTAGAAAAAACCTCTACTTTTCTTGGCTATAAAAAGTGGGGTGATTTATTGCCAAAAACCGATGATGGCAGACCTAACCCTTATGAAGCCAGGATTATTAATATCTCTAGTCATTCAAAACATGCAGGTGAAGAGGTCGCTGAGCTTACGGAAGATGACAAGCGTGTTTTGCGCTATCTGGTTAATGAAATTAACACTATGTACCGCTTCCAACAGGCAGAAGACTAGAGTGAATCGAATTTATAGGTGAAGTATGTACGAATACAAAACTGTTGCTGAATCAAATAACTTTATCGTACTTGATAAATACACTAAGGAATTGCAGCTAAATGAAACCTATCAAAGCGAAGATAATTTAGAACGGGAATTGATCGACGATTTAGTCAACCAAGGTTATGAATATGTTACTGACTTAAACACGCCCCAAAAAATGCTGGCTAATGTGCGTGAGCAATTGCAGATACTGAATAATGTTAATTTTTCAGAAAGTGAGTGGCAACGCTTTATTGAGCAATACTTAGATAAGCCCAATGATAACAGCATAGACAAAACTCGTAAGATTCATAACGATTATATCTACGACTTTGTTTTTGATGATGGGCATATTGAGAACATCTATCTCGTGGATAAGAAAAACATTGCCCGTAATAAAGTACAAGTCATTAAGCAATTCAAGCAAACAGGGGCGCAAGCGAATCGATACGATGTAACCATTTTGGTTAATGGCCTGCCATTAGTACAAGTTGAGCTTAAAAAGCGCGGAGTTGCTATCCGTGAAGCCTTTAACCAAGTGCATCGTTATAGTAAAGAAAGCTTTAATACAGAAAACTCGCTGTTTAAATACTTACAGCTTTTTGTGATTTCAAACGGTACAGACACGCGCTATTTTGCCAATACTACCAAGCGTGATAAAAACAGTTTTGATTTCACCATGAATTGGGCCAAATCTGATAATACGCTGATTAAAGACTTAAAAGATTTTACAGCCACATTTTTTCAGAAAAATACCTTGCTGAATGTGTTAATTCATTATTCTGTATTTGATGTTAGCAATACTTTATTAGTGATGCGCCCCTATCAAATAGCGGCTACTGAACGTATTTTGTGGAAAATTAAAAGTGCGTATCAGGCTAAAAATTGGAGTAATACTGAAAGTGGTGGCTACATTTGGCATACCACGGGGTCGGGCAAAACCTTAACTAGTTTCAAAGCGGCGCGTTTGGCTACTGAGTTGGATTTTATCGATAAGGTGTTTTTTGTGGTCGATCGTAAGGATCTGGATTACCAGACCATGAAAGAATATCAACGTTTTTCGCCTGACAGCGTTAATGGTTCGGAGAGTACCGCAGGGCTAAAACGGAATATTGAAAAAGATGACAATAAAATTATTGTTACTACCATTCAAAAACTTAATAACTTAATAAAAAGTGAAAGCGATTTACCAATATACAATAAGCAAATAGTGTTTATTTTTGATGAGGCACACCGCAGCCAGTTTGGTGAAGCACAAAAAAACCTAAAGAAGAAATTTAAAAAGTATTATCAATTTGGTTTTACGGGCACGCCAATTTTCCCGCAAAATGCTTTAGGAGCAGACACCACCAGTAGTGTATTTGGCCGAGAATTACATTCGTATGTGATTACCGATGCCATTCGTGATGAAAAAGTATTGAAGTTTAAAGTTGATTATAACGATGTAAGACCACAGTTTAAGTCCATTGAAACCGAACAAGACGAGAAAAAGTTAACAGCGGCAGAAAACAAGCAAGCTTTTTTACATCCTGTTCGTATTCGTGAAATTTCCCAGTATATTTTAAATAACTTCAGGCAAAAAACGCATCGTCTCCAAGCCGGTGGCAAGGGGTTTAATGCTATGTTTGCTGTCAGTAGCGTGGATGCCGCCAAAGCTTATTATGAAGCGTTCAAGAATTTACAAAAAGAGACTGAAGAAAATAAAGCAAATAAAAAACCGCTTAATATTGCCACTATCTTCTCTTTCGCCACTAATGAAGAGCAAGATGCTATTGGTGAGATTATTGATGAAAGTTTTGAGCTCACCGCAATGGACAGCAGTGCCAAAGAATTTTTAAGCGCGGCCATTAATGATTATAATGCAGCGTTCAAAATGAATTTTGGTGTAGATAGTAAAGGTTTCCAAAACTACTATAAAGACCTCGCTAAGCGAGTGAAAAATCAAGAAGTAGATTTACTGATTGTTGTTGGCATGTTCTTAACAGGATTTGATGCGCCGACATTGAATACTTTATTTGTCGATAAAAATCTGCGTTACCACGGACTAATGCAAGCTTTTTCACGCACTAACCGTATTTATGACGCCACGAAGACCTTTGGCAATATCGTCACCTTCCGTGATTTAGAACAGTCTACAGTTGAAGCCATCACTTTATTTGGTGATAAGAACACCAAAAACGTAGTGCTGGAAAAAAGCTATAAAGAATACATGGAAGGCTTTACTGATTTAGTCACCGGCGAAGCACGTCGCGGATTTTTAGAGGTAGTGACAGAGCTACAAAGACGCTTTCCTAATCCTGATGATATTATTAAAGAGCAAGATAAAAAGGATTTTGCCAAACTATTTGGTGAATATTTACGTGCGGAGAATGTACTGCAAAACTATGATGAATTTGCAGGATTAAAGGCTCTACAACATGTAGATATTAGTAATCCGGAGGCTGTTGAGGCATTTAAGGCTAAATATTACCTGAGTGATGAAGATATCGCCGTGATGCAATCGATTGAGATGCCAACTGAGCGTACTATTCAAGATTATCGCTCAACCTATAATGATACGCGTGATTGGTTACGCCGTGAAAAGTCGTCTAACGAGAAAGATAAATCTACTATTGACTGGGATGACGTCGTCTTTGAAGTGGACTTGCTCAAATCGCAGGAAATTAATTTAGATTACATTCTTGAGTTGATTTTTGAAAACAATAAAAAGAATAAAAATAAGGCAGAATTAATTGATGAAGTTCGCCGTTTAATTCGTTCCAGCCTTGGCAATCGAGCAAAAGAAAGTTTAATTGTTGATTTCATTAATCAAACTAACTTGGACGAAATTATCGACAAGGCCAGTATTATTGATGAATTTTTCAAATTTGCTCAAGCTGAACAAAAACGTGAAGCAGAAGAGTTAATTAGCTCGGAGAAATTAAACGAAGAGGCGGCTAAGCGCTATATTACAGCATCATTAAAACGAGAATATGCAAGTGAAAACGGCACAGAGCTCAATTCCACTCTACCTAAGTTAAGTCCACTTAACCCAGAATACAGAACGAAAAAGCAGGCTGTCTTCCAGAAAATTGCTGCATTTGTTGAGAAGTTTAAAGGGGTAGGTGGGCAAATATAGGTGTGAGCTAATATACAACAGCCGATCTACTACTAGCTATTATAAGCCACTTACCAACCATCTAGACACCTTGACGTTTAGATGGTTGGTACGCTATTTTTCCCTCTTCCATTTGTATCATTATCTCACCTTTCCTCGGCTCACAAATTGATGCGTTTCAATAGTTTTAAACACCACAACAGATTGTAATTATTGTGAATTTTTATGAAGCTATTTTTACCATCAAACAAAAGTTAGCCCCGACAAATCTAATCGATAACGTATTAACCTGTTACTACAAAGATCCCATCGCTTGCAAGGATCACCCACCGGGTGGTGAAATAAAACTCCCGTAGCCTGAAAGGGAGAGCAAGATTGTGGTACATCTGCACACCTTTGGAAGCAGATATTGTCAGTAGAACAATCTTAAAAAGTTCGGCGATGAAGGTTTATTAAACTAAAAATTACCCCAGAAAGGTGTTTTGATATTACCACTACATCTACATTAGCCAATACGCTCAGTCGGCCTTGACCTAAAGGCGAATGGATTATTGCTAACTATCTCGAAATTCATCCCTCTGGAATTTGGCCTAGTCGGTATTTTGATATGTACAGTCAGCTTATTGAGCGAAAGGCTAGAAAATAATTTGACTAACAATAGCCTGAATTAAAAAGATATTTTCTTGTGGGGATAATAAGCCCCCCACTAATTGATAGTTAGAATTTTTCTTTTAATTAAGAGAAGTTAGGTCGCCTTGTTTTAATAAATCTAAACTTACATCTCCATGTATGAATAAATCAAAAGCTAAAAATAATTTTCTTAAGTCTGATTTTAAATGATCATCCTTTCCATTTCTTTTAAATAATGGAAAGGCTTCTTCTTGGATATATTTCCTTAATTCATTTTTACTTATTGATTTTATATTCTTTATTATAACAAATAATTCTTTGTTTTTTAATAAGTTCTCGGTTTTGATATCTTCAATTGAGCCAAACCCAATCCTTGAATATTTTTTGTCCAGATTGACAGATTTAACTATACCCTATGGATTTCAAGATGCATCGCGACGGCAAGGGAACGAATCCCCGGGAGCATAGATAACTATGTGACCGGGGTGAGTGAGTGCAGCCAACAAAGAGGCAACTTGAAAGATGACGGGTATAAATCATCTATTTTTCCATGTACCGTTATTCTTGTTTCTATTTTTTTCATTTCTTTTTTTGATATTTTTATATTATGGAAATCACAAGATTTTATTAACTTGGAGAAAGGAGTTCTGACATGAGGAGGATAATCGATGAGAAACTCAAGAGCCGATTTATTTGGTATTTCATTTTTCTCAAAGATATAATCTTCTAAATATTACATTTCTTTTACTCTAATATAAACAAGTTGTTTATCACCTAAGGCAACAACTAAATTTTTACCAGAATTGGCATGTTTCTCTAACTCATCCAAATCATAAGGTGTGACTAATAGACTACCTAGATTTCCTTTTTCCCCTTCTTCTAGTATAAGTTGCTTTATTACCCTTTGATATCTAAGAATATCATATGGCGGCAACCCTTCATCTATATTACTTATTTCATCATATATCTTTTTATAATTATCTGTTTCTATAGATGTATACGTTATTTGTGATTTATCATCTGTTCTATGTGTTTTTATAATATCCATTTCATCTTTTTTGAACTCAATCAAAATAATTCTTTCAGCAGATTTTCTTTTGTCTTCTTTCGGAAGTTGTGAAGAAAAATCAGTCAGTAGTTTTTTTACATTTCTATCTGTTAATGAATATCCAATAAAAATTATCGAGCTTTTTATCATGCTTGATAATATTTTTGCGCTAATCAGTATATACCGAATGAACTTCAAAATGCTTGAGCCGTCAGATATAAAAACATTTAAATTCAACAACATAATCGTTTTTCAAACATGCACTTTGAAGTATCTTGAGTATAGATTTATTATCATATCTTTCATAATCATAACTATTAATTACTATTGAATTAGGTAATTCTATATCTCCGTGTATCTTATATAACTCACTCCATCCAATAGTATCATCAAAAAAACCTTCATTGCCAATATAAATTTTAGGTTCAACATTTTGTTATGACAAAAGTGTTTCAATAAATGAATCGTAATTTGTTGTAATAATCATTTTTGCATTTTTTTAAAACTTCTTAAATGATTCAAGTTCATCTTTTTTAATATTTGGCCTTAATTTATCTTGCTTGAATCTTTGACATAAAGAATATTTAAATGGTGATATATCCTCATCAAAAACTCTTTTTGGTGTTAATCCTTCTAATGATATTTTACCTGAATTAAATAATTCCTTGAATTTTTTTCAATGTAAGTTGCTGCGTCCGAATATACTTTATGATTTAAATCAGAGTCATTTTATTCTTCTTTATATTTATCCTTTATTTCCGATAAGTAATTATAAAAACCTTGACCATCAGGGCAAGATCGTGAATATTTTGTTAAAAAAATCAGATTTGACCGACGGTAATAGTTATGATCTCATACTCTCTTTTTGAGAGCAAAAACCATGTGCTTTGATATTTTTA
>NZ_JBHFKT010000036.1:0-53239 GCF_042879335.1 Photorhabdus sp. RM96S
GGTCGAGTCGGATGGGAACGACTTTGGGAAGGTTGGTTTCGGCTGCAAACCCTGATAGACGGCTATTTGCTGGCTAAATCAGTTGATTTGGAGATCTGATCAAGAGACAGGGTATAGACCGGGTCCAACGGCACATAGGCCCCGCCGGCTTTCAGTATTGCCAATACTCCCACGACCATTGCCGGTGAACGTGACACACAAATCGCCACTCGCTGATCGGGCACGACACCCAATGCGATAAGCTGATGGGCTAACCGGTTAGCGCGGGTATTTAATTCAGCATAACTGAGAGCCTGATCTTCATGCACTAACGCTATCGCGTCAGGGGTTTGCTCCACTTGCTGTTCAAACAATCGATGAATACACAATGTCTCAGAATAGGCGGTTTCCGTCGCATTCCAAGTTTTCAGCAACAGTGTGCGCTCCGTTTCCGGCAGAATGCTCAATGTCCGTACCGGCGTTTCCGGGGCCTGTTCCAACGCGACTGCCAAACTCTCCAGTGCCTGTTGCATATAGCCGCATACCCGTTCCGGCTCAAACGGCTGGGCAACTTGAACGGTCAATCCCAAGGATTCACCAAAATCCTCCACCGACAGCACTAACGGATAATTGGTTCGCTCCTGCGCATCAAGAAATTCAATACCGTTTACAAGTTCATCCAACGTTGCTGAAAATGCATTATGCCGATAATTCAGCAAGCTACTAAAGAGAGGGATCTCACCTTGCACGCCACTGCAACGCTGAGCCAACGCCAGTGAAGCATGTTCGTGTTCCAGTAATCCGGCCAGCCGGGTATGGGCGGCCAGTACACTCCCCCGTACCGGGGTATCATCGATGTCCAGCCGCAGAGGCAAGGTATTGATAAACAGCCCCATTCCGTTGTCAGCCCCTTCTCCCGCCGCCATGCGCCCAAACAGCACGGTGCCGAACACCACTTGCTCTTGATCGCTGGTGTGCGACAACACCTGCGCCCAAGCCAAATGACACAACGCCGCCAGACTGACCCCCAAACGCCGGGCCTGACCACGCAGACGGTCATTCAATTCTGGCGCCAGCATCCAGTGAGATTCCGTTACCTGTGAACCATCACGATGCACCTCCGTCAATCCGAATGGCAGCGTGGGTTCGTCCACCTCCGCCAACATCTCGGTAAAGAAACGGGTATGTTCCTCCTCACTCATCCCCAACCGGGCTTCAGCCACTAAATTACGGAAAGAGACCGGGGAAGTCAGGCTGTCTTCCCGTTCGGCAAGATACGCCTGAACCTCGCCATTCATCACGTCCAACGTGGTATGGTCGCCAATCAGATGATGCAACAATTGCAGTACAGTCCAACGACCATCAGTCTCCCGCGCCACCACAAACCGCATCAACGGTGCTTCGCTCAGATCAAGACTGTAACGACGAGGATTAAAACGTTGAGCCAGTTGTTCACCAATCGGCTCATCCGCCGGGTCTAAATCCAATTCAGTCACCGATAAAGGCGCCTGACGCCAGACCACCTGAGCCGGCACAGACAACTCTTGCCAGATAAAGGCGGTACGCAGAATATCGTGGCGATCAACCACCCGTTGCACCGCCACCAGATAACGGTCTAGCAGAGTCCGATCAGCGAAGACCATCTGGCCGGCTAACAAATAGGGATCGCCTTCGTTTGCCAGTAAGTGGTGGAACAAAATACCGTCCTGCAACGGCGATAGGGCATAGATATCCTGAATATTGTTCACCCCGCCCGGCACTTGCCTGACGATGCGGTCAATGTCGGCTTGAGTCAAATCAATCAGCGGCAACATTGCCGGCGTCAACGCTGTCGTTGTCGGCGTAATGACGTTAGGCGGCACGATCACAGCTTGATGCTGCCCTAACGTTTGCGCCAAGTCTGACAACTTCGGCGACTGGAACAGATCACGCGCCGTCAGTGACAATCCCAAGTGACGCAGGCGCTCAACCATCCGTATCGCGAGCAACGAATGCCCCCCTAGGGCAAAAAAGCTGTCATAGCGACTTATCTTCTCAATGCCCAGTAATTCACGCCAAATCGCCGCCAGCGCGATTTCTGTTTCTCCCTGAGGCGCGGCGTAAACTTGGTGGACAAAGGCGTCATTGTCCGGTGCCGGCAACGCTTGATGATCCAACTTACCGTTAGCCGTCAATGGAAAAGCGTCCAGCCGTACAAAAGCTGACGGCACCATATAGTCAGGCAAAATAGCATTCAGATGAGCACGCAAGTTGTTCACCAGCCCCTTATCCGCAGGTGCCGCCACATAGGCCACCAGCCGTTTCTCCTGCCCTTCGCCACGTGCCAACACCGCCGCTTCACGCACCGTTGGGTACTCGGCCAACCGGATCTCAATTTCCTCCGGTTCAATACGGAAACCACGGATCTTAACCTGCTGGTCATTACGGCCCAGGAATTCCAGATTGCCATCCGGCAGATAACGCGCCAAATCCCCGGTGCGGTACATGCGGGCATCCGGTTGATCACTGAACGGATCAACAAGGAAACGTTCGGCGGTTAATTCAGGTCGATTAAGATAACCACAGGCTACCCCATCGCCACCCACATAAATCTCTCCGGTCACCCCCAACGGCACCGGCTGACCATACTTATCCAACAGATAAACCCGCGTGTTGGCTACCGGCCGACCGATAGGAATGCGGGCGGCTCCCGATGTTAATGCAGTGATACGGTATGTGGTCGTAAAAGTGGTGCCTTCACTTGGCCCATAGCCATTTAATAGCCGTTGTGGCGGATTGGTGTTCAGTACCCGACCGATAACATGGGGATCAAGGGCATCTCCGCCGACAATCAGGAGCTTTATCTGTGGAAGAATCGGAAGCAACTCCGTTGCTAGCTGGTTAAACAATCCGACACTCAACCACAGAACGGTCATTCGCTGACCCCGTAGAGTCTGTACAAACGCCTGCGGCGTCAACAAAGTGGCGTGATCGATAACCACTAACGCGCCACCATTGAGCAATGGCGCCCAGACTTCAAACGTACTGGCATCGAACGCCGGATTAGCGGCAAAAGCTACCCGATCCTCCGGCCCAATTTCTGCATAGCCATTATTAATAACCAACCGAACCACCGCACGATGCGGCACCAAAACCCCTTTAGGTGTGCCGGTAGAACCGGAAGTGTACATAATATACGCTAACTCGGTGCTGGAACGCGGTAAGTCAAGGTTGCGGCGATCTTGCTCATGAACCGTATCTGCCTCATCCGAGAGACGAAGCAGCGGCACAGTCAAGTTAGCCGGAATATCCGCCTGCGTATCGGTAAGCAACAACTTGGCTGAACAATCACTGATCAGCCAGTTTTTCCGCTCATCCGGCACACTAGGATCTATCGGCACATAAACGGCGCCGGCTTTGAGAATCGCTAATTGGGCTACCACCAGTTCCATTGAGCGTGCTAGCAAGAGCGCAACATAATCACCGGAATACACCCCTTGTTCAATGAGCTGACGAGCCAACCGGTTAGCGCGGGCATTTAATTCGGCATAACTGAGGGTCTGTTCGTCATACACTAATGCTGTCGCGTCAGGGGTTTTCTCCACCTGTTGTTCAAACAACTGATGAATACATAACCTCTCAGGATAGACGGTTGCCGTGGCGTTCCAAGTTTCCAGCAATAACGTGCGCTCCGCCGGAGAAAGGAGATCAATTTCCCTGACCGACTGTTGAGGGTTAGCCACCATCGCTTGCAGTACCGCATGCAGATATCCCACCTGCCGTTCCATCGTCGCCAAATCAAACAGGGCGGTGGCATAATTCAACGCCCCAACTATCCTGCCCTCCTCTTCTGACAAGCCCAGTTCAAGATCAAACTTGACAACATCAACGACTTGATCGACTGGTGAGACGGCCAGCTTCGGCAGTTCCCAGTCCGTGCTTTCATTGTTTTGCCAGGCAAATATCACCTGGAACAACGGCGTATGCGCCAACCGGCGCGGCGGCTGTACAATTTCCACCACCTGTTCAAACGGTAAATCTTGATGCTCCTGGGCCGCTAATGCGGTTTGTCGAACTCGCGCCAGCAACTCAGTCACGGTCAGATCACCCGATACATCCATGCGCAATGCCAGCGTATTGACAAAGAAGCCAATCAACGGCTCCACTTCCTGACGACTACGGCCCGCGCTCGGTGTGCCAATCACCACATCGTCCTGACCTGACAAACGTGACAGAACCACCACCCAGGCTGACAACAACGTCATAAATAAGGTGACGCCCTGCTGCTCACTCAGACGTTTCAGGGCCGTTGTTAATTCCACATCCAGATCAACCAGCACGGCATCGCCGGCAAATGACTGCTCCAGCGGGCGAGGCCGATCCGTAGGCAAATCCAACAGAACCGGCGCGTCAGCCAACATGGCACGCCAATAGTCAGATTGAGCCTGAATACGCTCAACCGACAGCCACTGACGCTGCCAGGCAGCATAATCCGGGTATTGAATCGCCAACGGCGGCAAGGGATCGGGTTGTCCGTCCATAAACGCCATATAGAGCGTGTTCAGTTCCTGTATCAGCACATTGGCAGACCAGCCATCGGAAATAATGTGGTGCAAAGTCAGCAAAAACTGATATTCGTCATCGGTGATCCGGATGAGAGCCGCGCGGATAAGCGGGCCACTTTCAAGATCAAATGATGCATGAGCCTCTTCCACGCTCAAACGCTCAAGGACTCTATCAGCATCTGGAATCCTACGCAGGTCATATTGAGATAACAGTAAGCCGTTATCCGGTTCCAACAACCGCACTTGCGGCTGACCATCAATAGAGATAAAGACAGAGCGTAACGCTTCATGACGGGCAAATAAGGTATTCAGCGCTTTTTGCCAAGCCACGATATCCAGTTGTCCAGATAAACGCAGGGCCATCGGGATATGATAAGTTTCACTGACCCCCTCAAGCTGCGCCAGGAACCACAAGCGCTGTTGCGCAAATGACAACGGTAATTCCCCTTCACGGGATATCGGCAGAATGGACGGCAGGAGCGTGTCCGACTGCCCCATCCGGGCCTGCATGACCTCCGCAAAATCCCTTAATGATGGAGATTTAAACAGGGTAGTCAGCGGCAGTTCAATACCTAAAGCAGTTACCCGATTCACCACTCGCATCGCCAGTAACGAGTGACCGCCCAAGGCAAAGAAATTATCATGCCGGCTAATCTGTTCAACGCCCAGCAACTCACACCAGACAGCCGCCAGCATCGTTTCTATCTTCCCTTGCGGGGCTTCATAGATCTGACGGGCAAACGCCTCTTCCCCCGGTGCCGGCAACGCCCGACGATCCAACTTGCCATTTGGGGTCTGCGGTAAAGTCTCCAGCCGCACAAAGGCTGCCGGGACCATATAGTCAGGTAAAACCGCACTCAAATATTCACGCAAACGGGTTGCCAACCCTTCATTCGCTTCTGCCGCCACATAGGCTACCAGCCGTTTGCCCTGCTCATCTTCCCATACCAGCACTGCCGCCTCTTGCACCGCCGGGTGTTCTTCCAACCGGGTTTCAATTTCCCCTAGCTCAACCCGGAAGCCGCGAATTTTGACCTGCTGATCGTTACGACCCAGAAACTCCAAGTCGCCATCCGGCAAATAGCGGGCCAAATCCCCAGTAACATACATCCGTGCGCCGGGTTCTGAACTAAAAGGATCGGGTATAAAACGTTCCGCGCTCAATTCCGGCAGGTTAAGGTAGCCTCGCGCCACACCCACGCCGCCAATATACATTTCGCCAACGCCGCCTAACGGGACTAACTGACCGTATTTATCCAACAGGTAAACGCAGGTATTTTTAAGCGGTCGGCCGATAGAGCAATCATCGGCTGGGGATAAAACCTCCTTACAAGTCGCCGTTACGGTATTTTCCGTCGGCCCATAGGCGTTCAACAGTCGGGGCCGGTGGACTTCCCGTACAAACCAATCCTGAATGGCGCTCTTCTTAACCGCCTCTCCACCAATGATAATGAGTCGGAGACAATCCGGTAGCGGTAATGCCTTGTTGTCTCTGGCAATCAGTTCGGACCAGAATAATGCCGGCAGAGACATCACTGTGATACGGTGCTGCCAGGCTAAGCCAATAAACGCCGACATAGACGCCAGCCAACTGTCATCACGCATGACCAACGTGGCGCCATTGCATAATGTCGAGAAACATTCCTCCACTGAAACGTCAAATGCAAAAGAAGCAAATTGCAACATCCGATCTTGCGCCGTCACCGTATAGGTCTCATTAAAGCCCAAATGACGCTGATACACCGCCTGATGTTCCACCATCACCCCTTTCGGCTGCCCGGTTGAGCCGGAGGTATAGATGATGTAAATCAGGTGTTGTGGCGTCAACGCAGCTACCTGCGGATTGTAGTCCGACTGGTCTGGCAAGGTATTCGGATCAAATACCGTCAGCCCGCTCAACGCTTCATCACCTAATGTCGCCCGTCCAGTCGCATCAGCCAACACCACTGACGGCGTTGTATCATTCAGGATATACGCCAAACGTTCTAACGGATAGGTTGGGTCCAGCGGCACATAGGCGCCACCGGCTTTCAATACCGCCAACAGCGCTACCACCATGACCGGTGAACGCGACACACAAATCGCCACCGGCTGGTCAGGTACGACACCCAATGCGATAAGCTGATGGGCCAACCGGTTAGCGCGGGCATTTAATTCGGCATAACTGAGGGTTTGCTCCTGATACACCAGCGCCGTGGCCTTTGGAGTTTTCTCCACCTGTTGTTCAAACAGTTGGTGAATGCATAACGCCTCAGGATAGGCGGTTTCCGCCGCGTTCCAAGTTTCCAGCAATAGCTTGCGCTCCGCTGGGGCTAGGATATCAATTTCCCCGATCGGCTGTTGAGGGTTAACCGCCATCGCTTGCAGCACCGCATACAGATATCCCACTTGCCGTTCCATTGTTGCCGGATCAAACAGGGCGGTAGCATAACTCAGCTCCCCAACAATCCTGCCCTCCTCCTCCGACAAGCCCAGTTCAAGATCAAACTTGACAATATCAACGGCTTGATCGACCGGTGAGACGGCCAGCCCCGGTAATCCCCATTCTGAGTTCTCATTGTTCTGCCAGGCAAACATCACCTGGAACAACGGGGTATGCGCCAACCGGCGTGGTGGTTGCACGATTTCCACCACCTGTTCAAACGGTAAATCCTGATGCTCCTGCGCCGTCAATGCGGTTTGTCGGACTCGCGCCAGCAATTCACTCACCGTCAGCTCACCCGATAAATCCATGCGCAACGCCAGCGTATTGACAAAGAAGCCAATCAACGGCTCCACTTCCCGACGACCACGGCCCGCGCTTGGCGTGCCAATCACCACATCGTCCTGACCTGACAAACGTGACAGAACCACGGACCAGGCTGACAACAGCGTCATGAATAAGGTGACGCCCTGCTGCTCACTCAGGCGCTTAAGGGCTGCCGTTAATTCCACATCCAGGTTAACCGGCACGGCATCGCCGGCAAACGACTGTTCCGGCGGGCGAGGCCGATCAGTGGGCAAATCCAGCAGAACCGGCGCGTCAGCCAGCATTGCACGCCAATAGTCGGATTGAATATGAACCCTTTCAGCCGACAGCCACTGACGCTGCCAGGCGGCATAATCCGGGTATTGAATCGCCAATGACGGTAACGAAGCCGGTTGCCCGGCTATAAACGCGGTATAGAGCGTGCTCAGTTCCTGCATCAATATATCGGCAGACCAGCCATCGGAAATAATATGATGCTGCGTCAGTAAAAATTGATATTCGTCATCGGTGATCCGGATGAGAGCAGCGCGAATAAGCGGGCCACTTTCGAAGTCAAATGACGCGTGGGCCTCCTCCGTGCTCAGGCGCTCAAGGACTTCATCAGCATCCGAAACGCCGCGCAGGTCATATTGAGATAACAGTAAGCCACTATCCGGTTCCAACAGCCGCACTTGTGGCTGACCATCAATAGAGATAAAGACAGAACGCAATGCTTCATGACGGGCAAACAAGGTATCCAGCGCCTTTTGCCAGGCCGCGATATCCAATTGACCAGACAAGCGCAGGGCCATCGGGATATGATAAGTTTCACTGACCCCATCAAGCTGCGCCAGGAACCACAAGCGCTGTTGCGCAAATGACAGCGGTAACGTCTCCTCGCGGGATATCGGCAAAATATTATCCGGTTGACCAGACCGAGTCTGCATAGCCTCAGCAAATACCCTCAATGAAGGGGACTTAAACAGGGTAGTCAGCGGCAGTTCGACGCCTAAAGCGGCTACCCGGTTCATTACCCGCACCGCCAGCAACGAATGGCCGCCCAAGGCAAAGAAATTGTCATGCCGGCTGATCTGTTCAACACCCAGAACTTCACGCCAAATCGCCGCCAGAGCCATTTCCATTTCTCCCTGAGGCGCTTCATAAACCTGACGGGCCACGGCTTCATTGTCTGGCGCCGGCAGCGCTTGACGATCCAGTTTACCGTTCGGCGTTAATGGCAATGCATCCAGCCGTACAAAGGCCGTCGGCACCATGTAATCAGGCAACTGAGCGCCCAGATGTTCACGTAAGCTATTAATCAACCCTTCATGAGCTTCCGCCACCACATAGGCCACCAGCCGTTTTTCCTGCCCGTCACCTTGTGCCAATACCACAGATTCACTCACCGCCGGATGTTCCAACAACCGGGCCTCAATTTCCCCCGGTTCAATGCGGAAACCGCGAATTTTAACCTGCTGGTCGTTACGGCCCAGAAATTCCAGATTGCCGTCCGGCAGGTAACGGGCTAAATCCCCGGTGCGGTACATGCGGGCATCCGGTTTATCACTAAACGGATCGATAAGGAAACGTTCCGCCGTCAAGTCAGGGCGATTGAGGTAGCCACGCGTCACGCCCGCTCCCCCAATATAAATTTCCCCCACCACGCCCAACGGCACCGGTTGACCATACTCGTCCAGTAAGTAAAGGCTGGTGTTGGCTATCGGACGCCCGATACTTTCAATAATCCGGTCACCTCGCTGTATCGGCAACCAGGCAGAATAGGTTGTCGTTTCAGAAGGCCCATAGAGATTGCATAGCCGCTCTATTTGTGTTTCCTGGAAAATCTGTTTAATTAAAGCGCCTTTAAGCGGCTCTCCCGCCAGATTGACAGTATGGACCGACGCCATCAGCGCCTGAGCTTGCAATAACGGTTTCATCGCAGACGGCACGGAGTTGATCAAGGTCACCGGCAGGGCATGCTGCATCAATGACAGCGCATCTTCCACCAGATAAATCGCCGCGCCACGGGACAACGGCATAAAACATTCGAAAATGGACAGGTCGAAATTCATCGACGTTGAGAAAAGCACCTCGCGGATCGCTTCCGTTTCAAAAGCCTGCTGTGCCCAGTGCAGGAAGTTAACCGTATTACGGTGCTCAATCATCACCCCTTTGGGTACTCCCGTGGAACCGGAGGTATAAATCACATAGGCCAGATGCCGCGAAGTCAGCGCAGATACCTGTGGGTTACTGTCCGGCTGTTCAGGCAAGGTATTCGGGTCCAGCACCACGAGTCCGGTCAGCGCTTCCTCGCCCAGTGCAACCCAGCCAGCCTTATCCGCCAGCACCACAGCTGGGGCAGCATCATGCAAAATATGCGCCAGACGCGCGCCGGGATAAGCCGGGTCTAGCGGCACATACGCCCCGCCCGCTTTCATGACCGCCAGCAATCCCACCACCATCGCCGGTGAACGTGACACGCAAATCGCCACTCGCTGGTCAGGGACAACACCGAGTGCAATCAACTGATGAGCCAGCCGGTTAGCGTGGGCGTTTAATTCGCCATAACTGAAGGTCTGCTCTTCATACACTAACGCTGTCGCGTCAGGGGTTTGCTCCACCTGTTGTTCAAATAATTGATGAATGCACAACTGGTCAGGATAAGCGGCTTCCGTGGCATTCCAAGTTGTTAACAACAAGGTACGCTCCGCTTCCGGCAGAATTTCCAACTGTCGTACCGGCATTTGCGGGGCCTGTTCCAGCGCTGTCACCAAACTCTCTAGCGCTTGCTGCATATAACCGCACAAGCTTTCCGGCTCAAACGGCTGCACTACTTGAGCCGTCAGCCCCAGAGCATCACCAAAATCTTCTACCGATAGCATTAACGGATAGTTGGTCCGCTCCTGTGCGCCAAGAAACTCAATACCGTTCATCAAATCATCTGACGTTACCGGCAAAGTATTGTGCCGATAGTTCAGCAAGCTGTTAAAGAGGGGGATCTCACCCTGCACGCCGCTGCAACGCTGGGCCAGCGCCAGTGATGCGTGTTCATGCGCCAATAATCCGGCCAATCGGGTATGGGCAACCTGCACACTCTCCCGTACCGGGGTCTCATCCATATCCAACCGTAACGGCAAGGTATTGATAAACAGCCCCATGCCATTGTCAGCCCCGTCTCCCGCCGCCATACGCCCAAACAGCACCGTGCCGAACACCACTTGATCTTGCCCACTGGTACGCGACAACACCTGTGCCCAAGCCAGATGACACAAGGTCGCCAGACTAACACTCAAGCGTCGGGCCTGACCGCGCAAACGGTTATTTAGCTCAGGCGCCAGCATCCGGTGAGATTCAGCCACCTGCGAGCCATCACGATGCACTTCCGTCAACCCGAACGGTAACGTGGGTTCATCCACCCCGGCTAACATGTCAGTAAAGAAACGGGTATGTTCCTCCTGACTCATCCCCAACCGGGCCTGCGCCACCAGATTACGGAAAGGCGCCGGTGTAGGCAGGCTCTCCTCCTGACCTGCCAGATACGCCTGCACTTCACGGTGCATCACTTCCATCGTTTCATGGTCGCCAATCAGGTGATGCAGCAGTTGCAACAGAATCCAACGGCCATCAGTTTCTTGTGCCACCACAAAACGTAATAGCGGTGCTTCCCTCAAATCAATACGATGCGGTCAATATCAGCCTGAGTCAAATCAATCAGCGGCAACATTGCCGGCGTCAACTCTGTGGTTGCTGGCATAATGACGTTAGGCGGCACTTTCACAGCCTGATGCTGTCCTAATGTTTGCGCCAGATCTGACAGCACCGGCGACTGGAACAGATCACGCGCCGTCAGTGTCAATCCCAAGTGACGCAAGCGTCCAATCATGCGTACAGCGAGCAACGAATGACCACCCAAGGCAAAAAAGCTGTCATACCGACTTATTTGCTCAATGCCCAATAATTCACGCCAAATCGCCGCCAGCGCTATTTCTGTTTCTCCCTGGGGCTCAGCGTAAACCTGACGGGCAACAATTTCATTGTCCGGCGCCGGTAACGCCCGATGATCCAACTTACCGTTTGGCGTCAACGGAAAAGCATCCATCCGCACAAAGGCCGTTGGCACCATATAGTCAGGTAAAATAGTACTCAGGTGAGTATGCAGGCTGTCCACCAGCCCGTTATCCTCTGATTCCACCACATAGGCCACCAGCCGTTTATTCTGACCTTCCCCCTGTACCAACACCGCCACTTCACGCACCGTTGGGTGATCGGCTAACCGGGCCTCAATTTCCTTTGGTTCAATGCGGAAACCGCGGATTTTAACCTGCTGATCATTACGGCCCAAGAACTCCAGATTGCCGTCCGGCAGATAACGCGCCAAATCTCCGGTGCGGTACATACGGGCATCCGGGTTATCACTGAACGGATCGACAAGGAAACACTCGGCGGTCAATTCAGGCCGATTAAGATAACCACAAGCCACCCCATCTCCACCTACATAAATCTCTCCGACCACCCCCAGCGGCACCGGCTGACCATAAGTATCCAATAGATAAACCCGCGTGTTGGCTACCGGTCGGCCAATCGGGATGTTGGTCGCTCCCGGTGCGACTGCATTGATACGGTATGTGGTCGTAAAGGTGGTGCCTTCACTCGGCCCATAACCATTTAATAGCTGCTGTGGCGGACTGGTGCGCAATACCTGACCGATGACATGCGGATCAAGGGCATCTCCGCCGACAATCAGGAGCCTTATCTGCGGCAAAACAGGAGACAATTCCTCTGCTAGCTGGTTGAACAATCCGACGCTCAACCACAGAACAGTAATTCGCTGAACTTGTAAAACCTGTACAAATTCTGGCGGCGTCAGCAAAGTGGCGTGATCAACAACCACTAACGCGCCACCATTAAGCAACGGCGCCCAGACTTCAAACGTGCTGGCATCGAAAGCCGGGTTAGCGGCAAAGGCCACTCGGTCATCGGGTTCGATTTCAGCATAGCCATTGTTGATCACCAGCCGGACCACCGCACGATGCGGCACCAATACGCCTTTAGGTATCCCGGTAGAGCCAGAGGTGTACATGATATACGCTAACTCAGTGCTGGAACGCGGTAAGTCAAGGTTAAGGCGATCTTCCTCGTTGTCCGTATCTGTCTCATCTGAGAGACGAAACAGCGGCACAGCCATATCCGCCGGAATATCCACCCGCGTATCGGTGAGCAGTAACTTGGCTGCACAATCACTTATTAGCCAGTTTTTCCGCTCATCCGGCACATTGGGATCTATCGGCACGTAAACAGCGCCGGCTTTAAGAATTGCCAACTGGGCCATCACCAGTTCTACTGATCGAGCGAGCAAAAGCGCGACATGATCACCGGGACATACCCCTTGTTCGATGAGCTGACGAGCCAACCGGTTAGCGCGGGCATTTAATTCGTCATAACTGAGGGTCTGTTCTTCATACACTAATGCTATCGCATCAGGCGTTTTCTCCACCTGCTGTTCAAACAACTGATGAATACATAACGCTTCAGGATAGGCGGTTTCTGTGGCGTTCCAAGTTTTTAACAACAACGTATGTTCCGCTTCCGGCAGGATTTCCAATGCCCGAACAGCCATATCCGGGGCTTGCTCAAGGGCCTCCACCAGACTTTCCAGCGTCTGTTGCATATAGCCGCATACCCGTTCCGATTCAAACGGTTGCACGACCTGCGCGGTCAGTCCCAGTGCATCGCCAAAATCCTCCACCGACAGCACTAACGGGTAGTTAGTTCGCTCCTGTATGCCAAGGAATTCAATACCGCCAATCAGTTCATCTGATGCTGCCGATAAAGCATTATGCCGATAGTTCAGCAGGGCACTAAAGAGTGGCGTACCGCTGGCAACCCCGCTGCACCGCTGAGCCAGCGCCAATGACGCATGCTCATGCGCTAATAATCCGGCCAATCGGGCATGGGCAGCCTGTACACTTGCCCGTACCGGGGTTTCATCGATATCCAACCGCAATGGCAAGGTATTAATAAATAACCCCATGCCGTTGTCGGCGCCATCTGCTGCCTGCATACGCCCAAACAGCACGGTGCCGAACACCACTTGTTCCTGACCACTGGTACGCGACAACACCTGTGCCCAAGCCAAATGACACAATGCCGCCAGACTGACCCCTAAACGCCGAGCCTGACCACGCAGACGGGTATTCAACTCAGGTGCCAACATCCGGTGGGATTCCGTCACCTGTGAGCCGTCGCGGTGCACCTCTGTCAACCCAAATGGCAGCGTCGGTTCATCAACGTCTGCCAGCATCTCGGTAAAGAAGCGAGTATGTTCCTCCTGACTCACCCCCAGTCGGGCCTGAGCCACCAGATTGCGGAAAGGTACCGGAACAGGCAGGCCCTCCTCCTGACCCATTAGATATGTCTGGACTTCGCGGTGCATCACTTCCATCGTTTCATGGTCGCCAATCAGGTGATGCAGCAATTGCAGCAGTATCCAACGGCCATCGGTTTCCTGCGCCACCACAAAACGCAATAACGGCGCTTCGTTCAGGTCGAGACGATGATGACGCGGATCAAACTGCCGGATTAACTGCTCACTGACCGGACCATCAACCGGGTTTAATGTCAGTTCAGTCACCGATAAAGTGGCCTGACGCCAGACCACCTGTGCCGGCACTGACAATCCTTGCCAGATAAAAGCGGTACGCAGGATATCGTGGCGATCAACCACCTGTTGAACCACCGCCAGATAACGATCCAACAGCGCCCGATCAGCAAAGGCCATCAGTCCTGTCAACAGATATGGGTCGCCTTCGTTTGCCAGTAAGTGGTGGAACAAAATACCGTCCTGCAACGGCGACAGAGCATAGATATCCTGAATATTAGCGATCCCGCTCGGCACCTGCCCGACGATGCGGTCAATGTCAGCCTGAGTCAAATCAATCAGCGGCAACATCGCCGGAGTCAGGGCCGTAGTTGCTGGCGTAATAACGTTAGGCGGTACGATCACAGCCTGATGCTGTCCCAACGTTTGAGCCAGATCTGACAGCACCGGCGATTGGAACAGATCACGCGCCGTCAGTGTCAATCCCAAGTGACGCAGGCGTTCAACCACCCGTATCGCGAGTAGCGAATGACCACCCAGAGCAAAAAAGCTGTCATACCGGCTTATCTGCTCAATTCCCAGTAATTCACGCCAAATCGCCGCCAGCGCAATTTCTGTTTCTCCCTGAGGCGCTTCGTAAGTCTGACGGGCAAAGGCTTCACTGTCAGGCGCCGGTAGTGCACGACGATCCAATTTACCGTTCGGCGTTAACGGAAACGCATCCAGCCGCACAAAGGCTGACGGCACCATATAGTCAGGCAAAATAGCTTGCAGATGAGCACGCAGACTGTTCGCCAGCCCGTCATGGGCTTCCGCCACCACATAGGCCACCAGCCGTTTATCCTGCCCTTCCCCTCGTACCAACACCACCGCTTCACGCACCGCTGGGTGCTCTGCTAACCGGGCTTCAATTTCCCCCAGTTCAACGCGGAAGCCGCGGATTTTAACCTGCTGATCGTTTCGGCCCAAGAATTCCAGATTGCCGTCGGGCAGATAACGCGCCAAATCTCCAGTACGGTACAGGCGAGCATCCGGGTTATCACTGAACGGATCGGTAAGGAAATGCTCGGCGGTCAATTCAGGCCGATTAAGATAACCACAGGCCACCCCATCTCCACCCACATAAATCTCTCCGACCCCCCCTAACGGCACCGGCTGACCATAGGCATCCAGCAGATAAACCCGCGTGTTGGCTACCGGTCGACCGATCGGGATATTGGTCGCTCCCGGTGCGACTGCATTGATTCGATATGTTGCCGTAAAGGTGGTGCCTTCACTTGGCCCATAGCCATTTAATAGCTGTTGCGGCGGACTGGTGTTCAGTACCTGACCGATAACATGGGGATCAAGGGCATCTCCGCCGACAATCAGAAGCTTTATCTGCGGCAAAACCGGTGACAGTTCTGCTGCCAGCCGGTTAAACAACCCGACACTCAACCACAAAATCGTTATTTGCTGAATTTGTAAAGCTTGTACAAACGCCTGCGGCGTCAGCAAAGTGGCGTGATCAACAACCACTAATGCGCCACCATTCAGCAACGGCGCCCAGACTTCAAACGTGCTGGCATCAAACGCCGGATTAGCGGCAAAAACCACCCGATCATCTGGTCCGATTTCAGCATAGCCATTATTGATAACCAGCCGGACTACCGCACGATGCGGCACCAAAACTCCTTTGGGTGTCCCGGTAGAACCGGAGGTGTACATGATATACGCTAACTCGGCGCTGGAACGCGGTAAGTCAGGATTGATGCGATCTTCTTCGCCGCCCGAGTCTGTCTCATCCGAGAGACGAAGCAGCGGCACAGCCAGGTTAGTCGGAATATCCGCCTGTGTATCGGCGAGCAGCAATTTGGCGGAACAATCACTTATCAACCAGTTTTTCCGTTCATCCGGCACACTGGGATCTATCGGCACGTAAACAGCACCGGCTTTGAGAATCGCCAATTGTGCCACGACCAGTTCCATCGAACGCGCTAGCAGAAACGCAACATGATCACCGGGACACACCCCCAGTTCAATGAGCTGACGAGCTAACCGATTGGCGCGGGTATTCAGTTCCATATAACTGAAAGTTTTATCTCCCGCTATCAGTGCCATTGCCTCTGGGGTTTTCTCCACCTGTTGTTCAAACAACTGATGAATGCATAACGCCTCAGGATACGTGGTTTTAGTAACGTTCCAGGTCTCCAGCAACAACCTACGTTCAGCCTCAGGCAACAAATTAAGCTGCCCCACGGGGGTTTCATCACTCATCCTTTTTGATGACGCCAGCACCTGCAAATGTTCATTCATCCGCAGAATAACTTCTTGGCTCAGGCGATTTTCATCATAGATCCAACGAAAACCGCCCTGCGAATTTATCTGGAACGTCAATAATTCGCCGGCTACCGTCTGATCACAGGGTTTGTCATCCTGTATCACAGAAATGGCGATCTGCCACGGTCGGCTTGTTCTTAATGCCGGGATAGACCGCAGTGAAGGAGAACGGGAAAGAAGATCACGACTAAATGTGCGGTGCCGCGCCAATCGGACAAGCTCGTTATCAATCCAGTCAGCTGCCACAGACCACGGCTTATCAAACGCCACCTCAACAACCATCGGCACCACCGATGACAACCCGGTCAATATATTTGGTTTATCTTCTGCCCCATCCACACACCAGCCGATTTGGAGTTCAGTCTGCTGAGTCAAGCGCGCAAGATAGATAACGAATACCTGCAACAGTGTCTGTAATGGATCTTCTCCAGCATTTTTTAGCCATGGAGGCTGCCAAGGGCTGATTCCCCATCGGGGTTCTGCTTGTTTCCCCATCATTTCAAAAGGCAACTGGAGTGGTTGCAACGAGGCAAGACGCTCATACCAAAATGGTTCACTGGGTGCGAGTGTTTGAAGGGTATTTTTTACATTCTGCGCTTGTTGTGAGGAGAGCAAAGGAAGCTGTTTGCCTGGCCTAAGTTCCGATATATCGGCAAGTTCTCTGGCAGACAACAAATGACCTTCAAGGGTGGCGAATCCCCCAATCTGCACATCCTCACTACCAGTCGTCACCTGCCAGGCATCCTCCTCCACACTAATCAACGTACCGGGTCCCCCCTCAGAGCACGTGTTCAACCGCTGAAGCCAGGAAATTTGTACCGGGCCCTGCCTCAGTAACAGTTTCGGGCAACCCAATGGATTTAAATAATTCTCCCCAAAATCTAATGCCCGCACTAAAGCTGACAGAACTTCTCCCGACTGCTCCCAACATAAATATCCCCCCCAGTCGGGGCGACGTGACTGAGCATAAAAACTCCGTTGCGAAAGATCCTGAAGGTAAGTCACCAGTGCGTCGCGCCCCAGATTCTTCAGTAGTTCAACAAATCCTTTCTGAGCAGCTTGGTAACATTTCAGATTCAACGAGAAAGCATTATCCTGTTCTTCAATCGATACCGGCCATTGCACGGCAATATCGCCGACATCCACACCGCCTTCAATACAGTGCCAGGAGATAGCGTAATGTGTTTCCCTCGCTAACAACGCCCAAGAGGTTGCATGACTGCCCGCATAGCGTGGCAGGGGACTATTATGATAATTAAAAGCCCCGCCACGAATTTGTTCAATGAGCGACATCGGCAGGATGATTGGGTTGACGATTGAGAAAAGCCAATCGACAGGCTGTAATGTGATTTGTTCCTGTAATGCATCAACCGAGTTCACACAAGCAATCCCTTGCTGGGCAGCCCACGTTTGTAGAACAGTATCAGTAGGTAGCACTGCTTGTATGGTATGTCCAGCCGCCAGAATTTGCTCGGCGCAAAACACCGCCAGGGTTGTTCCTCCTACCACAACACATTCTCGTGATGGAATCGATGTATCATACTTATTATGAGTTATATTTTCACATGACATCTGAGAGAGGACTTCGTCTTTAAGAACATTTCCATCTGTAGCAATGTTACCTTTCATCTATTACCTCAACGAATTTGTTAGAAATTTGAAAACTGTCATACCCGACAGCCATCACCAATATTTCTTTCTTACTTCTTACCCCAAAAAAAATAAATACGGACGTATCCAACATCAATTCAAAATATTAAAAAACCGTGCCATCGCTCGATTAACAATGACCAATTAGTCATTTTTTATGCTAATTCCCCTAATAACCGAACAAATAATCAATCTTAATTAAAAAAAATAAAACACCCTATCCTTGTTCCTATTAAGGACATTATTATATTCAATTACCGTAAAGAAACATTACAACGTACAATTAATATCACCACATATTATTTCACAATAATAAAATAATGTGACATATATAATAATTAACCCAATAAGATATTGATTGTAACGAGATGTATTCAAATTAGATCGTTTTGTGATGTTATTTTTCTGACGCCAAGCGATATTTACCAACACCTGGTGCAAACTGGGATAAAGCTTAATATTATTCAATTACATACTCCTCCCAACATATATCCGTCATCTTTCAAGTTGCCTCTTTGTTGGCTGCACTCACCCCGGTCACATAGTTCTCTATGCTCCCGGGGATTCGCTCCCTTGCCGTCGCGATGCATCTTGAAATCCATAGGGTATATACCCGTCATCTTTCAAGCTGCCTCTTTAGTTGGCTGCACTCACTCACCCCGGTCACATCGTTATCTATGCTCCCGGGGATTCGTTCCCTTGCCGTCGCGATGCAACTTGAAATCCATAGAGTATAAACAATTACCTCTAAACAATTACCCCTAATAAGTAAGGCTTTTAATTATCACAAGCCTTTAAAATAAACTCAATATATTCTAAAGCGAGCTCATGAAATTAAGGCTAATTAAATTAGCCTATATCACCACCCAAAAACACATTACCATGATCACATCTTCAATTATCTTCTCATAATTATCTATTACAATAAATATTCCCAATAATAATGGCAAAATTAAAAATATAATTTTGATACCAAAGCAATCAACAAAACAAAATAAAATCAACAATAAAATCCGTTTGAGATCACAAAATATAAAATAGCAACAATAATAACAAAGAAACCTAAAAAAATAACTCATATAGGAATGATAACTTCCCTTATTCTATTTTAATGCATAAAAAATCCGGTATAATAAATACATACCGGATTATCACACTAGAACTAAATAATTGAGTACTTCCTTAATATATCAGTATTACGAAGCCCCCTCATCACAACTGATTGCCATCATCCTATTAACAGCCTGAGCTAAAGCGGTTTTATTCTCATTATCTTCCAATAAACTAAAATGGTTACCCGGAGTAGCAATCAACTTAAGTGAAGTATCAGGCATGACCCGCTCCCAACCTAACGACGGCTCTATATTCACGGACTCCGACTTTTCATCCATCACAAAAGAAACAGCAGGAGAAGGTTCTACCGCATAGAACTGATGCAGCGTTATTGCTAATGCTGGCGGCTCATAATCGGCAACGATTTGCGTGTAACGTTCGATCTGCTCCCAATGTTTTGCGATCACATCAGCACGCAGATTGACGGGATATAACGCCAATTCTTGTGCTGCTTCAATAAACTGCACCAAATTCAACTCATCAATTCGCCGGTACAATGCTGCAATCTTTTCTTTGCATTCCTCCCCTGATTGCCGGGCCAGCTCAGTAAAGCAATGGTATTTGGGCTGCATAGCCTCCTTCCCAAAATAATGAGGCGCAGGCGTATCAATTAACCCCAAGAAATTGACCATTTCACCGGCACTCAAAAGCCGCTGGACAACGGCATAAGCCAATACCCCACCGGAAGAGTAGCCACTTATCCGATACGGGCCTACCGCTTGTACCGCTTTCATCAAGGTGATCATTCTGGCTGCCTGCTCTTCCATCGTTAACATCGGTTCTTCACTGATGGATGGCCAAGGCAGCGCATAAATCGGATAGCCCGACGGGATATGTTGAGCCAGCCCGAAGACATAAGAATAATCACCCATGCCACTGGGAACAAAGAACAGTGGCAATCCTGTTCCATCAGGTCGCACCGATATAGCGCTGCTTCGCGGCTGAGACAATAAATCTGAGGTGATTTTAGTTGCCAATTCGGACAACACCGGGAATTGGAACAAAGCATTCAATGTAAAAATCAAACCCCGACCGGCAGCAAGATTCATCATTCGCATGGCAAGCAGTGAGTGGCCGCCCAACGCGAAGAAATTGTCATACCGGCTAACCTGCTCAATCCCTAGCAATTCACACCAAATCGCGGCTAATACGGTCTCCGTTTCGCCTTGTGGCGCTTCATAAGCCTGACGAGCAAACGCTTCATTGTCCGGCTCCGGTAGCGCACGACGATCTAATTTACCGTTCGGTGTCAATGGAAAAGCGTCCAGACGCACAAAGGCTGACGGCACCATATAGTCAGGTAAAATGGCAGTCAGGTGGGTACGCAGGCTATTCGCCAACCTCTCATCCGCTTGCGCCACCACATAAGCAATTAAGCGTTTGTCCTGCCCTTCACCCAACGCCAGCACCACAGATTGACTTACCGCAGGATGTTCCACCAACCGGGCCTCAATTTCACCCGGTTCAACCCGGAAGCCACGAATTTTCACCTGTTGATCATGGCGTCCCAGGAATTCCAGATTGCCATCCGGCAAGTAGCGAACCAGATCTCCGGTTCGATACATCCGTGCATTTGGATTATCGCTAAACGGATCAGTCAGGAAGTATTCCGCAGTCAGTTCAGCACGGTTGAAATAACCCCGTGCGACACCCGCGCCCCCAATATACAATTCCCCCACAACGCCTAACGGTACTGGCTGCCCCTGAACGTCGAGCAGGTAGACACGTGTATTCGGTAGCGGACGGCCTATGATATTGGCCTGCCCCATCCCCTCGTTTAGGCAAGATGTCGTCGTGGTAATCGTGGCTTCTGTAGGGCCGTAGCAATTCGCCAGAACAGGGTATTCACCGTGAGTCGATAGCCAACGTTGTAACTCATGATCAGGTATCGCTTCACCACCAATGCAAATAATCCTTAAGCCCTGATAGATATCGCCTTTATTAACATTTGATATTACCCGCCAGAATTGGGCTGGTATCGCCATGTAGGTAATTTTATAAGACTCGCACAGACGCCAGAACGCCTGCGCACTCAAGAGCCACTGATTTGTCCTTAAGACTAATTGTGCCCCCTGTGTTATTGCGCAAAATATTTCTGATGCACAAACGTCAAAAGAAGGGTTGCAAAATTGCAATAGACGGTCAGATGCGTTAAGCGACCACTTCGTGTTCAGCGAAGTAATTTGACTGACCAATTGTCTATGTTCAACCATTACGCCCTTTGGTGTGCCAGTCGAACCGGAGGTGTAAATCACATACGCCAGATGCCGTGAGGTCAGTTCAGGTATCTGAAGATTGCTGTCTGGCTGGTCAAACAATGTATTCGGATCAAACACTGTCAGACCGGTAAGCACATTCTCACCCAACACTGTACGCCCAACAGCATCAGCCAATAAAATAACCGGTGAAACATCAGCCAAAATATACGTTAGACGTTCACCCGGATAATCCGGATCTAACGGCACATAAGCTGCGCCAGCTTTCAGCACCGCCAACAATCCCACCACCATCGCCGGTGAACGTGCCACGCAAATCGCCACCCGCTGGTCCGGTTCTACACCTAGCGTAATTAGCTGATGGGCCAGCCGGTTAGCGCGGGCATTTAATTCAGCATAGCTGAAAGTTTGCTCCTCATACACTAACGCTGTTGCGTCAGGGGTTTGCTCCACCTGTTGTTCAAACAATTGATGAATACATAACAGTTCAAGATACGAGGTTTCCGTCGCATTCCACGTTTTCAGCATCAACGTACTTTCAATTTCAGGTAGGATGTTCAATGTCCGTACCGGCGTTTCCGGGGTCTGTTCCAATGCCGCCGCCAAGCTCTCCAATGCCTGTTGCATATAGCCGCATACCCGTTCCGGCTCAAACGGTTGGATAACTTGAGCAGTCAGCCCCAGTGCGTCACTAAAATCCTCCACCGACAAGGCAAACGGATAGTTGGTAAACTCCTGCGCACCAAGGAATTCAATACCGTCCATCGTTTCATCCAAAGGATCTGGCTGATCATTATGTCGGTAGTTCAACAGGGCGCTAAACAGTGGAATGCCATCCTGTACACCACTACAACGTTGAGCCAGCGCCAGTGAGGCATGCTCATGTTCCAACAATCCCGCTAACTGGCTATGTACTGCCTGTACACTATCTCGCACCGGCGTATCATCCATATCCAGCCGCAACGGCAAGGTATTGATAAACAGCCCCATGCCGCTGTCAACCCCTTTCCCAACCGCCATGCGTCCAAATATTACGGTACCGAACACCACCTGTTCCTGTCCGCTGGTACGCGACAACACCTGCGCCCAAGCCAGATGACATAAAGCCGCCAGACTGACCCCCAAACGCCGGGCTTGACTGCGTAAACGGTCATTCAGCTCAGGTGCCAACATCCGCTGCGATTCCGTCACTTGGGAGCCATCACGATGCACCTCCGTCAATCCGAACGGCAATGTAGGTTCATCCACCTCCGCCAGCATTTCGGTAAAGAAGCGGATATGCGCTTCCTGACTCACCCCCAGCCGGGCCTGGGCTACCAAATTGCGGAAAGGTGTCGGTGTTGGCAGGCTCTCCTCCAGTCCGTCCAGATAAGCTTGTACTTCACGGTTCATCACGTCCAGCGTGGTATGGTCGCCAATCAGATGATGCAGCAATTGCAGTACCATCCAACGGCCATCCGTCTCCTGTGCTACCACAAAGCGCAATAACGGTGCTTCGCTCAGGTCTAGACGATGGTGGCGGGGATCAAAACGCTCAGCCAATTGCCCGCTAACTGATCCATCGGCTGGGTTCAGTGTCAATTCAGTCACCGATAAGGATGCCTGACGCCAAACCACTTGGGCAGGCACTGAAAGCCCTTGCCAGATAAAGGCGGTACGCAAGATATCGTGTCTATTTACCACCTGTTGCACCGCCGCCAGATAACGGTCCAGCAAAGTCCGCTCAGTAAAGACCATCTGACCGGTTAATAAATAGGGGTCCCCTTTGTTTGCCAATAAGTGATGGAACAGAATACCGTCCTGCAACGGCGATAAGGCATAGATATCCTGAATATTGGCAACTCCGTCCGGCATTTGCCCGACGATACGGTCAATCTCTGACTGAGTTAGATCAATCAGTGGCAACATTTCCGGTGTCAACGCCGTGGTTGCCGAGGTGATGACGTTAGCTGGCACGATTATGGCCTGATGCTGTCCCAACGTTTGGGCCAAATCTGACAGCACCGGCGACTGGAACAGATCACGCGCCGCCAATGTCAACCCCAAATGACGCAAGCGTTCAATCATGCGTACAGCGAGCAGTGAATGGCCGCCCAACGCAAAGAAGCTGTCATATCGACTAACCTGTTCAATCCCCAGTAATTCACGCCAAATCGCCGCTAGCGTCATTTCCGTTTCGCCTTGTGGCTCGACGTAAACCTGACGGGCAACGGCTTCACTGTCCGGTGCCGGTAGCGCCCGACGATCTAGCTTACCGTTCGGCGTCAACGGAAACGCATCCAGACGCACAAAAGCTGACGGCACCATATAATCAGGCAGAATTTTACTCAGGTGAGTACGCAAGCTATTCACCAGCCCGTCATCCGCGAGTGCCGCTATATAAGCCACCAGCCGTTTGTCAGGCCCATCACCTAACGCCAACACAGCCGCTTCACGCACCGCCGGGTGCTCTACTAAACGCGCCTCAATTTCCCCCGGTTCAATGCGGAAGCCGCGAATTTTAACCTGCTGGTCATTACGGCCCATGAACTCCAGATTACCGTCCGGCAAATAGCGAGCCAAATCCCCAGTTCGGTACATGCGGGCATCCGGGGTATCACTGAACGGATCGACAAGGAAACGTTCGGCGGTTAACTCAGGGCGATTGAGATAACCTTGGGCGACCCCATCACCACCGACATAAATCTCACCGATCACACCTGGCGGTACCGGCTGACCGTAAGCATCCAGCAGATAAACACGCGTATTCGCTATCGGCCGGCCAATAGGTATCCGGCTCGCTCCTTGCGGTAACGCCTCGATAGGATACATGGTGGTAAAGGTGGTTCCTTCACTCGGACCATAGGCTTGCAAGAGTTGTTGTGGCGGACGATTATCCAGAACCTGAGCAATCACCTGTAAATCGGGTATATCTCCCCCGAAAATCAGGATCTTAATTTGCGGAAGAATGGGAGATAACTCTGCCGCCAACCGGTTAAACAACCCGATAGTCAGCCATAGAACTGTGATGCGGTGCTCCTGTAAAGTCAGCACTAGCTCCTGCGGTGTCAATAAAGTGGCGCGGTCGATAACCACTAAAGCCCCCCCATTAAGCAACGGTGCCCAAACTTCAAACGTGCTGGCATCGAAAGCTGGATTAGCTGTAAAGGCAACCCGATCCTCCGGTCCGATGTTGGCATAGCCATTATTGATGACCAGCCGGACCATAGCACGATGCTGTACCAAAACCCCTTTGGGTGTGCCGGTAGAGCCGGAGGTGTACATAATATACGCTAATTCGGCGCTGGAACGCGGCAAATCAAGGTTGACATGATCTTGCTCTCTGTTCGTACTTTTCTTATCCGCGAGACGCAACAGCGGAATAGTCAAGTTAGCCGGAATATCAGCCCGTGTATCAGTAAGCAGCAACCGGGCGGAACAATCACTTATCAGCCAATGTTTCCGCTCATCCGGCATACTGGGATCAACCGGCACGTAAACAGCGCCAGCTTTGAGAATCGCCAATTGGGCCACCACCAGTTCTATCGAGCGTTCTAACAGGAGCGCAATAGGGTCATTCGGACGAATTCCCTGTTCGATTAACTGATGAGCCAGTCGGTTAGCGCATGTATTCAGCTCCGTATAGCTTAAGGTTTTATCGCCCGCTATCAGCGCCGTCGCCTCTGGGGTCTTCTCCACTTGCTGCTCAAACAACTGATGAATACATAATGCATCAGGATAGGCGGTTTCCGTGGCGTTCCAAGTTTCCAGCAACAACCTGCGTTCCGTTTCAGGCAGGATGTTCAACCCCCGTATCGGTGTCTCCGGCGCTTGCTCCAAAGCTTCTACCAGACTCTCCAGCGCCTGTTGCATATAACCGCATAGGCTTTCCGGATCAAACGGTTGTACGACCTGAGCCGTCAGCCCCAGAGATTCACCAAAATCCTCCACCGACAGCACAAATGGGTAGTTGGTTCGCTCCTGTCCACCAAGAAATTCAATACCACTGATCAGTTCATCTGACGTTGCCGACAAAGCATTATGCCGATAGTTCAACAGTGCGCTAAAGAGTGGCGTACCGCTGGCAACCTTGCTGCAACGCTGAGCCAGTGCCAGTGACGCATGCTCATGCGCCAATAATCCGGCCAGTCGGGTATGGGCGGCCTGTACGCTGTCCCGTACCGGAGTCTCATCGATATCCAGCCGCAACGGCAAGGTATTGATAAACAATCCCATGCCATTGTCAGCACCGTCCCCCGCCTGCATACGCCCAAACAGCACCGTACCAAACACGACACTCGGCTGACCGCTGGTACAAGACAACACCTGTGCCCAAGCCAGATGACACAGCGCCGCCAGACTGACCCCCAAACGCCTAGCCTGACTACGCAAACGGTCATTCAGCGTACTCGTCAGCATCCGATGGAATTCCGTCACCTGCGAACCGTCACGATGTACCTCCGTCAATCCAAACGGCAACGTAGGTTCATCCACCTCCGCCAGCATCTCGGTAAAGAAGCGGGTATGCTCTTCCTGACTGATACCCAGCCGGGCCTGCGCCACCAAATTGCGGAAAGGAACCGGCACCGGCAAGCTCTCTTCCTCACCCATCAGATACGCCTGAACTTCGCGGTGCATCACTTCCATCGTTTCATGGTCACCGATCAAGTGATGATGCAGTTCCAGTAACAACCAACGACCATCCGTTTCCTGCGCGATAACAAAACGCAGTAACGGGGCTTGACTCAGGTCAAGACGATAATAACGCGGATCAAAACGCCGGGTTAACTGGTCACTGACTGAGCCATCAGCCGGGTTCAGTGTCAGTTCCGTCACTGACAATGGGGCCTGACGCCAGACCACCTGCGTCGGCACTGACAATCCTTGCCAAATAAAGGCGGTACGCAGAATATCGTGTCGATCAATTATCCGTTGAATCGCCGCCAAATAACGATCCAACAGCGCCCGGTCAGCAAAAACCATCTGGCTAATTAACAGATAGGTATCACCTTCATTCTCCAGCAGATGGTGGAACAAAATGCCATCCTGCAACGGCGACAGCGCGTAGATATCCTGAATATTCGCCATCCCGCCCGGGACTTGTCCGACGATACGATCAATGTCAGGCTGAGTTAAATCGATCAGCGGCAACATCGCCGGTGTCAATACCGTCGTATCCGGTGTAATACGGTTGTCAGGCACCCGGATTTCATCATGCTGAACCAGAGACTGCGCCAGAACACAGAGTGTTGGATGTTGGAACAGTGTTTGTACCGATATCCCCAGACCGATACGCCGCAATCGTTCAATCATGCGTACGGCGAGCAGTGAATGACCGCCCAATGCAAAGAAGCTGTCATATCGACTAATCTGCTCAACGCCCAGTAATTCACACCAGACAGCCGCTAACATCGTTTCTATCTTCCCTTGCGGGGCTTCATAAACCTGACGGGCAAACGCCGACTCCCCCGGTGCCGGCAACGCTCGGCGATCTAGCTTGCCATTCGGCGTCTGCGGGAAGCTATCCAGACGTACAAAGGCTGCCGGTATCATATAGTCAGGTAAAACTGCTTTCAGATGTTCACGCAAATCAACCGCCAAACCCTCATTCGCTTCCGCCGCCACATAGGCCACCAGCCGTTTGTCCTGCCCGTCATCCAGCGCCAGCACCATCGCCTCTTGCACCGCCGGGTGTTCCACCAGCCGAGTTTCAATTTCCCCCAGTTCAATCCGAAAGCCGCGAATTTTAACCTGTTGGTCGTTACGCCCCAGGAATTCCAATTCACCGTCCGGCAGATAACGAGCTAAATCTCCGGTGCGATACATCCGGGCATCGGACATCGGATTAAAGGGGTCCGGTATAAAACGTTCCTCGCTCAATGCCAGCCGGTTCAGATAACCCCGTGCCACCCCCACACCGCCAATATACATTTCTCCAACGCAGCCCAATGGCACGGGTTGCCTGTTTCTATCCAGTAAGTAGACGCGAGTATTCCTAATCGGCCGACCGATAGAACGATCATCTGCCGGGGATAATATTTCTTTACAGGTCGCCGTCACGGTATTTTCCGTCGGGCCATACGCGTTCAATAGCCGGAGTTGGTAGGTTTCCTGCCTAAACCAATCCTGAATGGCGTTCTTTTTGACCGCCTCACTGCCAATGATGATCAGCCTGAGACCATCCGGCAGCGGCAACCCGTTATCTCTGGCCGCCAGTTCAGACCAGAACAGAGTCGGCAAAAACATCACCGTGATACGGTTTTGCCGGGCTAAGGCAATAAATTCCGCCATTGAAGCCAGCCAGCTATCGTCGCGAATAACTAGCGCGGCTCCGTTACATAATGACGAGAAGCACTCTTCCACTGAAACATCAAACGCAAAAGCAGCAAATTGCAACACCCGGTCTTGCTCGGTGACGGCATAGAGTTCATGAACACCCAGATAACGTTGATACACCGCCTGATGTTCTACCATCACCCCTTTCGGCTGCCCGGTTGAACCGGAGGTATAAATGATGTAAGCCAAGTGCTGTGGCGTCAACGCCGGGACCTGCGGGTTACTATCCGGCAGGTCAGGCTGGATATTCGGGTCGAGTACCGTCAACCCGACCAGCGCCTCGTCGCCCAGTGCAGCCTGTCCGGTCGCATCAGCCAATACCACTGATGGGGCAGTATCATTCAGGATATACGTCAGACGCTCCCCCGGATAAGTTGGATCCAGCGGCACATAGGCCCCACCGGCTTTCAGCACCGCCAACAATGCCACCACCATAGTCGGGGAGCGAGCCACGCAAATGGCTACCGGCTGATCCGGTGTTACGCCAAACGCAATCAGTTGATGAGCAAGGCGATTGGCGCAGGCATTTAATTCGGCATAACTAAGCGTCTGCTCTTGATACACCAGCGCCGTCGCATCAGGGGTTTTCTCCACCTGTTGTTCAAACAACTGATGAATACATAACGCGTCAGGATACGGATTCTCCGTGGCGTTCCAGGTTTCCAGTAACAACGTGCGTTCGGTTTCCGGCAGGATGTTCAGTGTTCGTACCGGCGTCTCTGGTGCCTGCTCAAGGGCCTCTACCAAACTCTCCAGCGCCTGCTGCATATAACTGCACAAGCTTTCCGGATCAAACGGTTGCACCACATGAGCAATCAACCCCAGCGTGGCGCCATCGTCCTCCACCGACATTCCAAAGGGATAGTTAGTGCTCTCCTGTTCGCCCAGGAATTCAATCCCCTCTATCGTTTCATCCAAAGGATCAAGCTGATCATTATGTCGGTAGTTCATTAAGGCACTAAAAAGTGGCGTACCGCTGGCAACCCTGCTGCATCTCTGAGCCAACGCCAGTGAAGCATGCTCATGTTCCAACAATCCCGCCAGCCGGGTATGTACGGCCTGTACACTATCGCGTACCGGCGTATCATCCATATCCAGCCGTAACGGCAGGGTATTGATAAACAGCCCCATACCATTGTCAGCCCCTTCTCCCGCCGCCATGCGCCCAAATAGTACAGTGCCAAACACTACTTTCTCCTGACCACTGGTACACGACAGTACCTGTGCCCAGGCCAGATGACACAACGCCGCCAGACTGACCCCCAAACGTCGGGCTTGGCTACGCAGACGGTCATTCAAGCTGGCCGTCAGCAGTCGATGGGATGCTATCTCCTGAGAGCCATCACGATGCACATCCGCCAGTCCGAACGGCAGCGTAGGCTCATCCACCTCCGCTAACATGTCAGTAAAGAAGCGGATATGCGCTTCCTGACTCACCCCTAGCCGGGCTTGAGCCACCAAATTGCGGAAAGGAGCCGGGTCAGGCAGGCTATTCCCTTGCCCGGCAAGGTACGCCCGCACTTCACGGTTCATCACTTTCATTGTGGTATGGTCACCAATCAGGTGATGCTGCAATTCCAGTAAGAACCAGCGGCCATCGGTCTCCTGCGCCACCACAAAACGTAACAGCGGTGCCTGACCCAAATCGAGACGATAATGACGGGGATCAAAACGTCGAGCCAGTTGATCGCTAACCGGCCCATCAACCGGGTCCAGCGTCAATTCAGTCACTAATAAGGATGCTTGACGCCAGACTACCTGTGCCGGCACTGACAACCCTTGCCAGATAAAGGCAGTGCGCAGAATATCGTGGCGATCAATCACCTGTTGCACTGCCGCCAAATAACGATCTAGCAGAGACCGGTCAGCAAAAGCCATCTGGCTGACCACCAGATAGGGATCACCTTCGTTTGCCAATAAATGGTGGAACAAAATACCGTCCTGCAACGGTGACAGAGCATAGATATCCTGAATATTAGTCATCCCACCCGGCACCTGCTCGACGATACGGTCAATCTCAGCCTGAGTCAGATCAATTAGCGGCAACATTTCCGGGGTGATTTTCGTCGTCGCTGACGTAATCACATTCGATGGCACCACCATAACCGGGTGCTGCCCCAATGTTTGCGCCAATTCAAACAACACTGGCGACTGGAACAGGTCACGCACTGCCAACGTCAACCCCAAGTGACGCAGGTGTTCAACCATCCGCACAGCCAGCAACGAGTGGCCGCCCAACGCAAAAAAGCTGTCATACCGACTGACCTGTTCAATCCCCAGTAATTCACGCCAAATCGCCGCCAGCGCCATTTCCATCTCTCCTTGTGGCGCAACATAAATCTGGCGGGCAAACGCCTCTTCGTCCGGTGCCGGTAACGCCCGGCGATCCAGCTTACCGTTCGGGGTTAACGGGAAAGCATCCAGACGCACAAAAGCTGACGGCACCATATAATCAGGTAAAATGGCACTCAAGTGATCACGCAGAGTAATCGCCAGCCCCTCATGGGCTTCCGCCGCCACATAGGCCACCAGCCGTTTGTCCGATCCATCACCCAGCGCCAACACAGCCGCCTCACGCACCGCCGGATGCTCCACCAGACGATTCTCAATTTCTCCCGGTTCAATGCGGAAGCCGCGGATTTTAACCTGTTGGTCATTGCGGCCCAGAAATTCCAGATTACCGTCCGGCAGATAGCGGGCTAAATCCCCGGTCCGGTACATACGCGCATCCAGTTGATCACTAAATGGATCTGTCAGGAAACGTTCCGCAGTCTGGTCAGGGCGATTAAGATAGCCACAAGCAACCCCATCTCCCCCCACATAAATCTCACCGATCGCACCTGTCGGCACCGGCTGACCGTAAGCATCCAGCAGATAAATACGTGTATTGGCTATCGGTCGGCCAATGGGGATACGGGTCACTCCCTGCGTTAATGCCACGATAGGATACATAGTGGTAAAAGTGGTTCCCTCACTGGGACCATAAGCCTGCAAGAGTTGTTGTGGCGGGCGATTATTTAGAACCTGAGCGATCACCTGTAAATCGGGTATATCTCCCCCGAAAATCAGAATCTTTATCTGCGGCAGAACCGGAGATAACTCTGCCGCCAGTCGGTTAAACAACCCGATAGTGAGCCACAGCACTGTGATGCGGTGAGCCTGTAAAACCGGTACTAACTCCTGTGGTGTTAATAACGTGGCGCGGTCAATAACCACTAACGCCCCGCCGCTGAGCAACGGTGCCCAGACTTCAAACGTACTAGCATCGAAAGCCGGATTAGCCGTAAAGGCAACTCGGTCATCCGGTCCGATTTCAGCATAGTCATTATTGATGACCAGCCGGACCACCGCACGATGCGGTACCAAGACCCCTTTAGGTGTACCGGTAGAACCGGAGGTGTACATGATATACGCTAACTCGGTGCTGGAACACGGCAAATCAGGGTTGAGGCACTCTTCCTCTCTTCCGTCCGTGTCTGATTCATCCGAGAGACGCAACAGCGGAACAGTCAGGTTAGCCGGAATATCAGCCTGTGTATCGGTGAGCAGCAACCGGGCGGAACAATCACTTATCAGCCAGTTTTTCCGCTCATCCGGCATACTGGGATCAACCGGTACGTAAACGGCGCCGACTTTAAGAATGGCCAACTGGGCCACCACCAGTTCTATCGAGCGCTCTAACAGGAGCGCAATATGATCACCGGAACAAGCTCCTTGTTCGGTTAACTGATGCGCCAGCCGGTTAGCACGGGTATTCAGTTCCGTATAGCTTAGCGTTTTATCTCCTGCTATCAGCGCTGTCGCCGCTGGAGTTTTCTCCACCTGCTGTTCAAACAACTGATGGACACATAACTGATCTGGATAGACGGTCTCCGTCGCGTTCCAAGTTTCCAGCAACAAGGTACGCTCCGCTTCCGGCAGGATCTCCAATACCCGAACGGGCATTTCTGGCGCTTGCTCCAGCGCTTCCACCAGACTCTCCAGTGCCTGTTGCATATAATCGCATAGGCTTTCCGAATCAAACGGCCGCACGACTTGAGCGGTCAGCCCCAGCGTAGAGCCACCGTCCTCTACCGACAGCACAAACGGATAGTTAGTTCGCTCCTGTTCGCCCAGGAATTCAATCCCAGCCATTGTTTCATCCAAAGGATCTGGCTGCTCATTATGACGATAGTTCAACAGGGCACTAAAGAGCGGCGTACCGCTGTCAACTCCACTGCATCGTTGAGCCAAGGCCAATGGAGCATGCTCATGCTCCAACAATTCAGCCAGCCGCAGATGCGCCTCCCGCACACTGTCCCGTACTGGGGTTTCATCGATATCCAGCCGCAGCGGTAGGGTATTGATAAACAACCCCATTCCTTCCCCCACAGCCATGCGCCCAAACAGGACGGTACCAAACACCACTTTCTCCTGTCCGCTGGTACGCGATAATACCTGTGTCCAAGCCAAATGACACAACGCCGCCAGACTGACGCCCAAACGTCGAGCTTGAGTGCGCAGACGGTCATTTAGCTCAGGAACCAACATCCGGTGGGATTCCGTCTTCTGAGATCCATCACGATGCACGCCCGTTAACCCGAACGGCAACGTTGGCTCATCCACTGCCGCCAACATATCGGTGAAGAAACGGGTATGCGCTTCCTGACTCACTCCCAACCGGGCCTCAGCCACCAGATTACGGAACGGCACCGGCGCAGGCAGATTCTCCCCCTGTCCGGTAAAATAGGCCTGCACTTCACGGTGCATCACTTCCATCGTTTCATGGTCGCCAATCAAATGATGCTGCAATTCCAGTAAGAACCAGCGGCCATCGGCTTCCTGAGCGATAACAAAATGCAGTAGCGGCGCCTGACTCAAGTCAAGACAATATTGAACAGGATCAAAACGCCGGGTTAACTGATCAATGACTGGACCGTCCGCCGGGTCTAGCGTCAGTTCTGTCACGGGCAACCGTGCCTGACGCCAAACCACCTGCGCCGGAACGGATAATCCTTGCCAAATAAACGCCGTCCGCAAAATGTCATGGCGATCAACCGCCTGTTGTACCGCCGCCAGATAACGTTCCAGCAAAGACCGGTTGGCAAAGGCCACCGGATAGAGCACCAGATAGGGGTCGCCTGCCTGTTCCAACAGGTGGTGGAACAAGATACCGTCCTGCAACGGCGACAACGCATAGATATCCTGAATATTGGTTATCCCGCCCGGCACTTGCTCGACGATGCGGTCAATGTCAGTCTGACTCAAATCAATCAGCGGCAACATCTCCGGCGTCAGCGCCGTAGTTGTCGGCGTGATGACGTTAGGCGGGACTATCACAGCCTGATGCTGTCCCAACGTTTGCGCCAACACTGACAGCACCGGAGACTGGAACAGATCATGCGCCGTCAGTGTCAAACCCAGGTGGCGCAAGCGCTCAATCATCTGCACGCCGAGTAGGGAATGACCGCCCAACGCAAAGAAACTGTCATGCCGGCTTATTTGTTCAATGCCCAATAACTCACGCCAGATGTCCGCCAGAGTGATTTCAGCCTTCCCTTGTGGGGCTTCATAAATCTGACGGGCAAAATCGTCTTCCCCGGGCGCAGGCAACGCCCGGCGATCTAACTTGCCACTTGGGGTCTGCGGGAAGCTATCCAGACGCACAAAGGCCACCGGCACCATATAGTCAGGCAAAATGGCACTCAGGTATTCACGCAGATCAGCAGCCAATCTCTCATTCGCTTTCGCCTCCACATAAGCCACCAGCCGTTTGCCCTGATCGCCATCCAATGCCAGCACCGCTGCCTCTTGTACCGCCGGGTGTTCCGTCAATCGGGCTTCAATTTCCCCCAGTTCAATTCGAAAACCGCGAATTTTAACCTGCTCATCGTTACGGCCCAGGAATTCGAGGTCACCGTCCGGCAGGTAGCGGGCCAAATCACCAGAGCGATACATCCGTTCGCCGGATACCGGACTAAAAGTATCCAACATAAAACGTTCCACGCTCAACGCCGGCCGGTTCAGATAACCTCGTGCCACCCCCACGCCACCAATATACATCTCACCTACACAACCTGCGGGGACCAGTTCGCCATATTTGTCCAACAGGTAGATACGGGCATTTTTAGCCGGTCTGCCGATAGAACGGGCATCCTCTGGGGATAACACCTCCTTATAGGTCACCGTCACGGTGTTTTCCGTCGGGCCATAACCATTCAACAGCCGAGGCCGATGGCCTGCTTGTCTAAACCAGTCCTGAATGGCACTCTTTTTCACCGCCTCACCCCCAATGATGATGAGCCGGAGACAATCCGGCAGCGGCAATCCATTATCTCTAGCGGCCAGTTCAGACCAGAATAAAGTCGGCAGTGACATCACCGTAATACGATATTGTCGGGTTAAGGCAATAAATTCCGGTATCGAAGCCAGCCAGCTATCATCCCGGATAACCAGTGTGGCGCCGTTGCATAGTGACGAGAAGAAATCCTCCACTGAAACATCAAACGCAAACGCGGCAAATTGTAATAGCCGGTCTTGTGCGGTGACGGCATAGGTGTCATTAAAACCCAGATAACGTTGATAAATCGCCTGATGTTCCACCATCACCCCTTTCGGCTGTCCGGTTGAGCCGGAGGTGTAAATCACATAGGCCAGATGCTGTGGTGTTAATGCCGGGATCTGCGGATTGTTGTCGGGCTGGTCAAGTTGGATATTGGGATCAAGTACCGTCACTCCTACCAACGCCTGTTCGCCCAGCGCCGCCCGGCCAGCTTTATCAACCAGCACCACTGACGGTGCACTATCGCTCAGGATATATGCCAGACGTTCCCGCGGATAAGTTGAATCCAACGGCACATAAGCCCCACCGGCTTTCAGCACGGCCAGCAATGACACCACCATCATCGGGGAACGTTCCACACAAATCGCTACCCGTCGGTCCGGTGTGACGCCCAGCTTAATCAATTGATGAGCCAGCCGGTTAGCACGAATATTCAATTCCGCATAACTGAGGGTCTGTTCTTGATATTCCAACGCCGTGGCGTGTGGGGTTTGCTCTGCCTGTTGTTCAAACAATTGATGAATACATACCGGGTCAGGATAAGGGGTTTCCGTGGCGTTCCAGGTTTCCAGTAGCAAGGTACGTTCAGCCTCAGATAACACATTAAGCTGCCAAATAGGAATTTCCTCTCCCTGCCTTTTTGACGCTGCCAGCATCTGTAAATGTTCACCCATGCGCAGAATCACTTCCGTGCTCAGGCGATTTTCATCGTAAATCCAGCGAAAACCGCCCTGCACATTGATTTGGAGCGTCAGCAATTCGCCCGGCACCGTATGATCACACGGTCTATCCTCCGCTATGACAGCAATGGCAATTCGCCACGGCCGGTGGCTTGTCAACGCCGGAATAGCCCACAATGAAGGAGTGCGCGCGAGGAGATCTCGACTAAATGTGCGGTGCCGGGCCAACCGGGCCAGCTCACCATCCAGCCAATTCGCTACCACATGCCAGGGCTTATCAAACTCCATCTCAACGACCATTGGCACCACCGGTGCCAAATCTGCCGACTTATCGTTTACCCCATCCACGCACCAACCGATTTGGAATACCGTCTGCTGAGTCAAACGCGCAAGGTAGATAACGAATGCCTGCAACAATGTTTGTAATGGTTCCTCTTCACCGTTTTTTGGCAACGGGAGCTGCCAGTCGCTTATTACCCAACTGGGTTCTATTTGCTCTCCGGCGGTTTCAAAAGGTAATTGGAGGGGTTGCAAAGCAGCAAGACGTTCGCACCAAAATGATTCACTGGATGTCAACGTCTGGGGAATATTCTTTACATTTTGAGTCGGTGGTAAAGTGTCATTTACGTTGGTTATATTTTCTGACGTCTGAGAGAGGAGTTCAACTTTAAAATCACTTCCTGCTTGAGCGATACTATCTTTCATTTACTACCTCAACGAATCTGTTAGAAATTTGAAAACTGTCATTTCTGACAACCATCACCAATATTTCTTTCTCACTTCTTGCCCCCAAGAAATAAAAACGGACACATCTGATATCAATTCAAAATATTCAGATACGGGATGCTATAGCCCCGTCAACAACAAGCAATTAACAATTTCTTGACATTAATTTTCCTGACAACGGAATAAATAATTTATTTTATGCTCCGGAATAAGACATTCCATTTTTGTTCCCGTTTTTTAGATAAGTTCGATTAATTGACTGCAATTTTAATTGGCTAATATTGAATTCCATCATTTAAAATGTAACCGTCAACTGCATTTAATTATGCATAAATACCAAATCACCATTGTATGTTATCTATTCTCTATTAATATCTAATTGAAATTATTTCAAAAACAAATGATATATTTATAAAGATAAAATAAATAAATTATCAAAAAAGTTTACTTTGATAATTACTTATAAAATAAATTCTTTATCTTAATAATTAACTAATAGTTCAATTACAAATGTATACCCGTCATCTTTCAAGTTGTCTCTTTGTTGGCTGCACTCACTCACCCCGGTCACATAGTTATCTATGCTCCCGGGGATTCGCTCCCTTGCCGCCGCGATGCATCTTGAAATCCATAGGGTATAACTTATTCAACATTTACAAACCATCCTATATATTCAATTATTTGAAAATATAAGGCTGGGTTAAAAGTAATTCATAACACACTATTTTTCAACAAATAAATAATATCATTAATGTAAATACCGTAAACGAACCAATACAAATTCAAATTAAATCCATTATATTTTTTTATAATAATAAGATTATAAAGTCGATATAAATGTGATTATATTTAATATCATATAGAAATAATTTAAAACTAGAAATAGCTTTATTACATACTATCTTACAATAAATATTATTGCTATAAAACAATAAGATATGCAATAAATCATTAATTACAAGACAATATCACCCAAGTAAATCGTTCTACAAGGTAATTTACTTGATGCCCTGAGACATTTATCAATTTATAATTTCATTTCGATATTGTTTAATTTCCAGACAGCAGAGAAATATATAGACATTATATTGATCAATATTAACAATGAAAATATATGTCTATTTATTTATAAACTTTACATTAATTATTATTAATAATTAATGATAATAACAATGAAACATATTTTTATATATAGCAAAGAAAATTCATAAAAAATAAAATAAGATTAGATTAAATTCCAATAGCAAAACTTGACTAAATAACCTATAAATAAACTAAAGTGGTCACCCGGAATAGCGATTAACTTAAGCAAAGTATCAGATATTACCTGTGCCCAACCTAACGACAGATCGATATTTAAAGGCACTGACTTTTCATCCGGCACAAAAGAAATAGCGGGAGAAAATTCTGATACAAAGTCACTGATAACGCTCGATCTGCTCCCAATTTTTGGGATCACATCAGCTCACAAATTTGCGGGATATAATACCCAGTTGGGTTCTGTTCACCCTCCGGCCTGTTTCGAAAGGTAACTAAGGGATTGCAAAACAGCAAGGCGCTTACACCAGAATGAGTCACTGGAGGTAAATGTCTGGAGAATGCTCTTCACATTCTGAGTGGGTGGTAAAGGGTCATTCATGACTTTAATAAATTTGTTAAAAATTTGAAAAATATCATTCATGACAATTATATCCCATATTTTTCTATTAACTTCTTTCTCTCCAAAAAAAATAAAAACGGATATATCTGGCATCAATTCAATATATTCATAAACTGAATACCATGCCCAGATTAATAACAATAAATTAGCAACACCCAATTAACATTTTTAGGATAATATTGATTAATTGACCGCAATTATTATTAGCTTTAGCTTGCGCCCACCTATGAAAATGACATATATTTAAATTAAAGCCTATGCTCTTAATACCGATTATTATTAGTTGACTCTGCAATACATCATCTTGCGGAAAGGCTTTTCTATATTAACAACGTGAGAATGGAATCCCGTAAGGGAAAATTACAATGAATAGGGAAAATATATCCGCCGATGCAGATACATTGTCATCTGCGCTTAACTGTTGCCGATTATTGTTGCAATTAGCTAAAGGTGAGGCTCAGGAACCACAGCCTCTGCTCCCCCATAACAAACTGAAACCTGCGATAAAAGAGTACGGCAAGGCACATGATGTTGATCTGGCATTATGCCGTTTAAAATTCCCCAAAATGACTCCCAAGCTGCTGCCCCTAGCCTTTCGCGACAAACAGGGGGGATTTATTGTATTAGCGCGCCTTTCCACTGATCAGGCCCTGATCCAATCTCCTTATGCCGTTTCACCCGAAATACTCTCCATCAACGAGCTAGCAGCCAGATGGAGCGGAGAGGTGATCCGGTTAGGGGAAGCTTCCCTCAGATTCGATGTCTCTTGGTTTATACCCGCGTTTATCCACCATCGCCACCTCCTCGGCGAGGTGCTGCTTTTTTCCCTGATGCTTCAGCTACTTGCCCTAATCACTCCTCTGTTTTTCCAAGTGGTGATGGACAAAGTGTTGGTGCACAAAGCGTTGTCGACCCTAGACGTATTGGTGATAGTGCTGGCAGTGGTCGGGCTGTTCGAGGTGGTGCTCCGGGGGCTACGCGAATACCTCTTTGCCCACACTGCCAACCGCATCGATATCACCCTAGGGATCAAGCTGTTCCGGCACCTACTCGGCCTGCCCCTGCTTTACTTCAAACACCGTCAAGTGGGCGCTATCATCACCCGGGTGCAGGAGCTTGATAGCATTCGTGACTTCCTGACCGGCTCCATGCTAACCCTGAGCGTGGACCTCGCCTCCACCTTCGTCTTCTTCGGGGTCATGGCCTGGCTATCGCCGTCCCTAACCTGTATGGTACTGGCGGTATTGCCCCTCTATTTTCTGCTAGCTTGGCTGAGCTCCAAACCACTGCAACAACGCATCGAACAACAGTTCCAAACGGCTGCCCTCAATACCTCATTCTTGAACGAGTCCGTCAGCGGCGCTGAAACCATCAAGAGCCTAGCGGTAGAACCCAGGATGCAACGGCGCTGGGAATCCCAAACCGCGAGCATGGTCGAAGCCGGTTTCCGCACTCAGACCCTCAACAGCTTCATCAGCCACGCGGTTATGCTACTACAGAAGACGACCGGCGTCGGGATCATCTGGCTGGGCGCCAACATGGTGATCTCTCTGGAACTCACCATAGGTCAACTGATCGCTTTCAACATGATGGTGTCCCACATCAACCAACCCATCACCAAACTGATCGACCTGTGGCAACAGTTTGTCCAAACCCGGGTCGCCGTCGACAAGCTCGGTGACATACTCAACCTGCCCGTCGAACAGGAGCAGGGGAACATCCGTCCTCAGCAGCCACTCTCCGGTGATCTGCAAATACGCAACCTAGTGTTCCGCTACCAGCCCCATCAAGCCCCGGTGTTGCAGGGGGTTACCCTGCATATCAGGTCCGGCGAGAACCTGGGCATAGTCGGTCCCTCCGGTTCGGGTAAGAGTACGCTGGCCCGCTTATTACAGAAGCTCTACGCTCCGGACGAGGGGGAGATCTTGATCGACGGCACTCCCCTACACCAACTGGACCCCGGCTACCTGCGCAGCCAGATTGGGGTGGTACTACAGGAGAACTACCTGTTCAACCGTAGCGTACGCCACAACATAGCATTTAAGGACCCCTCCGCCTCGCTGGAGAACGTGATGGCCGTCGCCAAGCTGGCCGGCGCACATGACTTTATCCTGCAATTACCTCTGGGCTATGACACGGTACTGGCCGAGGCCGGCAGTTCCCTATCGGGAGGACAGCGCCAGCGCATTGCCATCGCCCGCGCTCTGATGGCTAACCCCAAAATATTGATCTTCGACGAAGCGACCAGTGCCCTCGATGACGAATCCCAAGCGCTGATCCAGGCCAACATGGCCGAGATCGCGCTAGGGCGCACCGTCATCATCATTGCCCACCGCCTGTCCACGGTGCGTCACTGCGATCGCATTATCACTTTGGAGCAGGGCCTTATCACCGAATCAGGCAACCATCACCAACTATTGGTCAAGGGCGGCTGCTACGCCAGGCTGTGGCAGATGCAACAGGAATTACGAAAGGAGACGGAGCCATGTCATTCAAGAAACACCTAAAAACCGTCCTCCGGGCTTGGCAGCGGGAGCGTAACGCGCCCAAAACGACGAAGCGCACCCGCGACGAGTACGAGTTTCAGCCCGGCTACCTGGAGATCGTTGAACGACCTCCCGCGCCTTGGGCAAGGTGCACGGCAATGGCGCTGACCCTGTTTCTGTTGGTGGTTCTACTCTGGTCCATCATCGGTCGCCTAGACATCCATGCCAACGCGACAGGCAGGCTGCTGGTGTCCAGCCACTCTAAAGTGATCCAATCCCTTGAAGCCGGCGAGATTGTGGCGATTCACGTGCGTGACGGACAAAGGGTGAAGACTGGGGATCTGCTGATCAAACTCAACCCCATAGGAGTCGAGGCCGAGCTAAAGGAGCTACAGGAGCAGCTTAACTTCAAGCGGCTGGAGATGGCTAGACTACAGGCCCTGCTAACCGATACCCCCATTGAGCATTTCGCCGTACAGGAAGGTATGCCACAGGCACAGGTCGAGCTAGCCAGAGAGCACCTGATCAGTATCTGGAAAGAGGTGGTCGCCAATCTAGAAAGCCTGGACAGCGAGATGAGCGTCAACCAAGCGAGCCAGAGTGCACGTAACGCCGATATCACCGCGCTGGAAAAGCTGATGACCAATATCAAAGTGCGCCTTGAAGCCAGTCGTACCTTAGCTGCCAGCCAGCTATTGCCCAAAGTCGAGCTACTGGAGCAAGAGAAAGAGAAGCTGGAAATCGAACGCACCCTTTCTCAACAGCATGCCGAGCTGACCGTCCTCAAGGAGCAATATCAGGTACTGAAAGAGAGCCGGGACCGCTACCTGGCCAAGACCCGCCGGGAATATTACGACCAGCTAAACGAAACTCAGACCGCTATCGCGGTCATGACACAACAGTTGATAAAGGCTGGCGAGAGGCGGCGGCTGCAAAGCCTGCGGGCACCGGTTGACGGCGTAGTGCAGCAGCTAGCGATCCACACCTTGGGAGGCGTAGTGCAATCGGCCCAGCAACTAATGGTTATCGTGCCCGATGATACCTCTCTGGAAGCCGAAGTGATGGTGTTGAACAAAGATGTGGGGTTCGTGTACGCCGGTCAGCTGGTGGAAATTAAGGTCGACGCCTTTCCCTATACCCGCTATGGCACTATACGGGGTAAGGTCGCCCACGTCTCCAAGGATGCGGTCAAGGATGAGCAGCTAGGTCTGGTATTCCCCGCCCTGATCCAGATGGAGCGCTCCTCTATCGCAGTGGACCAGCATGAGGTACCGCTACAGGCAGGCATGAGTGTCACCGCGGAAATCCGTACCGGTGATCGGCGGGTGATCGACTACCTACTCAGCCCACTACAACAGTACCAGTCCGAAGCATTGAGGGAACGATAATGTCAACCATCGAATCTATTCTGTCGGAACCGATCATCGTCGACGCGTCTAAGGCGGTAGCGGATGGCGGCCTCCTGGCCCTGACCCATGCCGCCCGCCATTTCAACTTGGCGGTGGAACCGGAACAACTAAGCCACCGTCTCGGACGCCCCCAAGGGGTCTCAGATAGCCAGGACTTATGCCGCTGCGCCCAGTGGATCGGCTTGAGGGCACGCCACATCTCCACAGATATGAGCCGTCTCGATACCCTGCCCCTTCCTATCCTGCTGGATACGGAACAGGGCTGGCAGGTGCTAGAGAGAGTCGAAGGCGAGTTCATTACCTTGTATCAGCCAAGCGTGGGTAAGATATGTCGCTATCCCCGAACCCTCTTCGCTAGCCATTGGCAAGGCAGCGCCGTGCTGCTGGCGGAGGCGACCGAACCGCAGAAACGGCAGCGGTTTGGCTTCGTCTGGTTCGTGCCTTCCATCCGCAAACATGTCAGCCAGTTTAGGAACGTAATCCTAGTGTCTCTGATGCTACAGGTGATCGCCTTAGTGACCCCCATACTGTTCGAGAACGTGATCGATCGGGTGCTGGTCAGCCGCAGCCTATCGAGCCTGCAAGTGCTAGGAATCGCCATGTTGGCTCTGGCTTTGTTCGAACCCGTCTATGGTTTCCTTCGTTCCTGGCTATTCACCAACTTCGCCAGCAAGGTCAACTCCGAGCTCTCCGGCCGCCTCTATCAGCACCTAATGGCCTTGCCTATGGGCTATTTCCAACAGCGTCAGACCGGTGAGATCATCGCCCGGGTGCGCGAGATGAACCAGATCCACCAATTTCTCACCGGTTCAGCGCTGACTATGGTGCTGGATTTGGCCTTCGTCGGCCTGTTTGTCGCCGTGATGTTCTCCTACGCCACCGAGCTAACTTGGCTGGTGCTCGGTTCTCTCGTGCTCTACTTCCTGTTCTGGCTAGGTGTCGGGCCCGTACTGCGTGCCCGGGTATTGCGAGAGTACGAGCTAGGGGCCGACAACACCGCTTTCCTTACCGAGTCAGTCACTGGCATTGAAACCATCAAAACCAACGCCACCGAAGCTGGCTTCCTACACCGCTGGGAGCGGCAACTATCTGCCTTCGTCCGCGCCTCATTCCGCGCCAAAGTGGTGGGGATCTTGGCTGGTCAGGGAATCGATCTCATCCAGAAGCTAACCTCCGCCCTGCTACTACTGTGGGGCGTTACTCTAGTCATGGAGGGCAAACTCAGCCCAGGGGAGCTGGTCGCTTTCAACATGCTCTCGGAACACGTGACCCAGCCGATTCTGCGTCTGGCCCAAGTCTGTCAGGATTTCCAGCATACCCTGATCTCGATGCGCAGGATTGGCGACATTCTTGATGAGGAGGGGGAAAGTGGCAGTGGCGGCCTGGCCTCCGTACCCAAGCTACAGGGAGGGGTGAGTTTCAGAGGCGTACGTTTTCGTTACAACGAGGATGGTCAGGAGGTGTTACGCAACCTCAATATCGAGATTCATCCCGGCGAATTCATCGGTATCACAGGGCCATCCGGCTCGGGCAAATCCACCTTGGCTCGGCTGTTGCAGCGCCTCTATGTACCTCAGCACGGCCAGGTGTTGGTGGATGGGATAGATTTAGCAATCGCGGATCCGGTGGCACTGCGCCGCAACATGAGCGTCGTGCTGCAAGAAAGCGTGCTGTTTGCTGGCAGCATCGCCGAGAACATTCGTTTATGTCGGCCCCAGGCCAGCGATACGGAAGTGTATGAAGCCGCGACTTTGGCCGGTGCCGACAGTTTTATCAAGGCGCTGGACCGAGGCTATGAGACCCAAGTCGGCGAGCGTGGCGGTCAACTCTCCGGGGGGCAACGCCAACGCATCGCCCTAGCCCGAGCACTACTGACCAATCCGGGAATATTGCTACTGGATGAAGCCACTAGCGCCCTGGACTACGAGTCGGAAGCGGCGGTAATGACCAACCTACAACGCATTGCACAGGGCCGCACAGTGATAAGCGTCGCCCATCGCCTTAATACCCTGCGCCATGCCCATCGAATTCTGGTGATCGACCAAGGTCAAGTGATCGAACAGGGCAGCCATGAGCAACTGCTCGCCTTGAACGGGCTTTATGCCCGACTGTGGACCTTGCAGATGAAGGATTTTTAGATCACAGGCGGCCAACCGTGTCCGCCATAACCATTCTTGCAATGTTGTAACCCATAAATACCAAAGTAGGATTTTCCTAAGGAGAACCATTATGCCCAGTAACAGCTATCAATCGCTGCTCGCGTCCGCGCAAGCGACCTTTAGAGAGATGAGGAGCAAACCGAAAATCCAAATGCTGGTTCAAGAGATCAAGAAGGGGTTCCGTGAAAATGGTCGCAAGTGGAGTCCCGAATTGCTCCAGCAACAGAAAATGCTGGAACGGGCGCTGGAGAGCAACGCTTATTGGCGCTACAGTAATGACAGACCGGTCGGCATCAGTAGCCTCGACAAAAGCGAGCAACAGGCATTTGTCAGTTATATCAAGACACTGACGACACGCATCACGACAGTCGACATCTTGGTACAAGGCAATGAGAAAACAGCGCTATCTTCGCAAACGGATGACGCCCTGGGCAATGCCGAAGCTTTCCGGATGCTGCCCAAGGATTTTGCGCAACGTTATGGCACCCGCGGCAAGCTTGGTGCGCGGCTGACCATCAACGTTAGCAAGGCGCATTTCAACTTACTTGCCCGAGCGTTGCCCCAGTTGTTCAATGATGACAATCGCGGCTGGCTGGAACAGGCCAAGATCATGGGGCCGAAAAATCTGGGCAGCCGTACCGACCAAGCCGTGATCTACCTTTCCAGAGCCGGGGTCGAGCATGCTCAAACCATCAGCGCAAAGCTTAGCGAACTGTTACCGGCGACAGCCTTTGTCGAACACACCCCGACTGGTATGTATCGCGTGGGCAAAGGCATTTCCTACTCTGAAACAGCCGAGGGTGGATCGAGCAGTCACGGTCAGTCCCGAGCACAACTGATTGCCGCAGCGGGTACACAGTCCTTACTTACCGATATTCCAATCGAGAAAGCCCTGACGTATACCTTGCAGACGCGCGGATACGATGTACACATTCCGGCGTTGCTCTCACAAGCACTACGGGATAGCGAGCTCAAGGGGAAGCTGGTGCCCATGAGTGGCGGTTTTGAGCCTCGTCAGAGCAGCGCCGACATCCATCAGTTCACCGCCGATCCTGTGTTATTCGCCAAATCCAACACCATCAGTGCCGAGACATTAATCAAGTCGGGGAGTCTCCCGGCGGAAGGGAACGCCCAGCTAGTGAAAATCCGATCAGGCTTGTACGAGCTCGAATACACCGATCGAGGTGCTAATGATGATGTAGCAACAAGCGTTAACAACATACCAGCATATTTTCTCAACTACGACAGCGCCGACCAGGCCAATGCATCACCAGCCTACGTAGACATTCCTAAGCATGAGATCGCGGAGAGCTTTCTATTTACTGGAACGCTATCGGGCGGTTCGGTGGTGGTGACCAGCCTTGATGCCAATACCTACCGGGTCTATCACGACGGCCGAGTCAACAGTTCGCTGCTATACGATAACGTGGTGATGGCAGTGGACTACAAAGATTACCGGGTAGCTGCTACCACCAAAAGCCTCGCCGTGGCGTACATGCAGTATGTCAATGGTGAATGGCAATTGGTGTTCCAGCGCCAGGAGTATCAGCAAGACGGCCAGATGAGCTGGACAAAGCTGCGCGGCGGTGAAGAACCGCTCTCGATCCAGATCGCGGACAGCCAAGTGGTTAAACGCAACCAAGCTCAATTCGCCACTTACCGCGAGCAGGTTCATCAACAACTAAAGAAAGTCGCTGCCCAGTTCGGGGTGTCAGTCGAAGGGATCACCGATGGTGTATACACAGAGGGTGAATTTTCTCCTGATCATCCAGCAATTGCCGCGTGGATTCAGTTACATGCCGAGGTTGACGATAGGATCAACGCGGATATCAAGCAGCTAGTAGACAAACGAAGCAAACTCTATGAAGAGCAACGCAATACCTCTCAGCACAACCTGATCGACCAACAGATAAAACAGATTAATATCACTCTGGAGTATTACAAGGCGCAATACGATACGGTTCTGCGTGAAGCGGGCTTCGTCGAACAAAGCTGGTTATGGCAGCAGATCAAGTCCAAGGACGGCATGGCTGCCGTAGTGCGGATCGACAATACGCCCATCCAGAACGGTGGACCGGAGCATACCAGTAGCGTGGGCGAGCGTTATGCGATCGCCGAAGCTTACCAACATCGTGTGTATGGCACCACGTTTACCGATGGTCAGCGTAACTTCCGCGATATTAGCATCCCTGGGATGTACGATAGGATGTCAGCCTTGGAGATGAAGATCCTGTTTCTCAAAGGCCAGCTCACTTCTGAGCAGCAAGGTGCCTTGAGTGCTCACATTACTGAAACCAGCCAGGCAGAGTACATCGACAAAGTATTGAAGTGGACGGCAGTGTACAGCGAGGGTTTTCATCGCGCCGGTAGTAGCTTCGACCGTCTGGTGCCACAGGACTTTTACCTGTCGCTGGTCGGCGACAAGTCCGGCGGCCGTTGCTACCCCTTGGTCAGAGCGATGGCGGTGGCGCTGGCTAACAGCGGCGAAGCGGGTATCAACAGTCTGGTGGAAAAACTCTTCCTGGCTGCCGCCGATCCCCACGCAAACAATTCCACGCTGCTGAAAAACAGTCTGATCAAATTGCACTCCGATAACGTTGAGGCCGTACAGGCGTCAACAGCAAGGGGACAGGTTACATTGTCCGAAGTGGTTTCCCTGCTGAAAAAGGCGACCAAGACCTCGACGTTCGCGCTCAATACCCCAAATCACTCGATGATGGTAGGAAGTATGGTCGGACTCGAAGGACGTCGTTACTATTTCTATGATCCGAATGTCGGAATTTTTGCCTTCAACAATACAAGCCGCTTCCTCGAAGCCATGAAGCACCACTTGGTGGGACGCAAGCTAGCCGCTCACTACGGTTCGCTTGGCGGCGAGTTGACCCCTATCTTCAACTTGGTGGAGATCGATGCCAGTAAGATGGCAAAAGTGCCGGTGGGTAACGATCTGAACGTGGCCGACCTGACTCGCCCCGATGAACTCACTACGGTCATAGAGCAACGGCGGCAGGTTGAGCAAGCGGTTAACACCCAAGTACGGATTGCCAAGGACACCCGGTTGCACACGGCATTGGCGACCCTCGATGCCGAACAGTGGGGATCAAGGTTCGCCGAGGCCAGTACACGGATCGCCCAAGAAAACAACCTTGATCAGCGCTGGATGCCAGTGATTGGCAATACCGAGGACCAAGGCAAAGGCCACTATCGAATCCAGTTCATCAATCGCGACCAACCCGAGGAGACCCGTTGGGTGAGCAGCGGCGATGCCACTTTTATCGAATTCCGCCGCTTTGTCGATGAACATGTGCTCACCCTAGGCCAACATTTCACCTTCGAACACGGCCAGATACAGCCCAAAGGTGGTATCGGCGAAGCAGCTCCAGTTGATGGGCTAAACGCCGGGTTTGCGATACAGTCATTGATCCAATGGTTTACCGACAAGAACCGCAATGATGCGGCACGTGGGATCGCTTCGCCTGATCTGTCCACCGCGCTCAAGGTCCACAGCTACATCAACTTTGTCCAGATGGCTCACAGTGGCGTACAGGACGTGACTAAAGTCAGCGAACTGGTGCGTACGGCGTTGCGCGGCGAAGTGGTGGCCGCCGAAACTTCACTCAAGGACTTTACCTCCATCCTGGGGCACACCGTCAATGAAGGCGCAGGCGTACTGTTTGGCGGCGCTATGGTCGGCCTGGATGCTTATGAGCTGGCCCACGCTGAGAACGATGTTCAGAAGGCGGTGTTCGGTACCCAGCTTGCGTTCGACTCGGCTAGCTTCGTCACTGGTACAGCCGGGGTGGGGGCTGGTTTGGTCGGTGCCTCAACAGCGGGCGCTGTGCTCGGTTCTGGAGGAGTGATCCTTGGCGGGCTCGCAGTGGGCTTTACGGCACTGGCGCAAGCCTTTGGTGCGGTTGCCGAGGATGCCAAGGCGGTAGGCCATTACTTCAACACGCTCGACAATGCCTATAAAGGCAATGGATATCGGTATGACAACGAAAAGAAAGTGCTGGTGCCCCTGGCTGGGGCTGTGATTAAAACCCTTGATCTGCGCAAGAATCAGATCGACTTCGACAGTCAGTACATTTACCGCACCCATTCGGGCTTTACCGGTTCAGGAAGAATCAATTATTTCTTCTGGATCGGCGACTTTCCAAAGATGGTCCATGACCGCAGCCAAGCAATCGAGGTGCGCAGTGGAATTGGTTACAAGGACGTTTCCCACAAACTCGACCACAGCGACAGCAATGTGCTGATCCTGCCCGGTACCCCAAAGTCCTTCATCAGTTACGAATACATGCAGCTCCCTGGCGCAACTACGCGTCATGATGCCGGTTTTGATGTGATCCGCAGGCTTGAAGAGGATAAGCGGTTCGACTACGACTTCTACATCTTTCCGGGGGAGGTGACGATTCGTAGGATTCATCAAGAGTATGTGGCGACACCAATCGAAGTGGTGCTCGACCAGCGCAACCGGCAACTGATAGTGCCCGAGCTACCCAAGGAATTGCATGGCTACTTGCATTACGAGATCAAGGGTGCCGGTGGCGAGTACCTGATCGGGCTGAACGAAAGCGCCAACGTGAAGCTCACGAGCGATGTCCCGCATAATCTGGTCGGCAGTGCGCCGTCGCGCTGGATCATCGACAGCAGCCAGCTCGCCAGTGACAGTATCAGTGTGTCGAAGAACCGGCTGGTCGTTGGTGGAGTGGTGGTCGAACTCGATTCAGATCGGAAAGAGCAAGTGCTGGTAGTCAACTGCAAGGGCGAGGTGCGCGAAGTTGACTTCTCCAACTTGACAACTCAGGTGGTAAGCGAAGATGCGAGCAAGTGGCAGGTGCCGGGCCATAGCATCGAGCAGCATCTGAGCGATCTAGCCAAGGCGCATCAGTTGCACGGGCAGTACGTGGTGGTGGAGAACTACAGATACAACGAGCGAAATGTCGGCCGGGCGTTCTACGACGTAGCCAAAGACCGCATGCTGTTCACCGACACCCCCCACAAACAAGCCAGGCATGCACAACTGGGTGCAGTGATGGGCGACCATGCCTATTTCTACGACGCCGATAATGCGGCGGCATGGCGGGTAGACATCGCCACGGGACAGGTCGACGCTCAGTTTGAGCCTTGGTTCAACCAGAGTGCAGGCCAGATCTGTCGGCTATGGCAAGAGGGGAATGCGGTCTATCTGGCGCGCCGTTATCAGCTAAAAGGGAAGGAAGCTGAACTGAGCTATCGGCTCCTCGGTGACCGAATGGAGTTGGTCAGTGCGGTGGGTGATGATGCGCTCCTCCAGCTTTCGGCCCGTACCGGCCTGCATAGTGATGAGCTCAAAACTATACTTCAAGGCTACGAGAACAATAGCATTCAACGTGAAACTCCGATGTATACGCTGGGCGCACGGTTGATCCAGCCGACCAGTGCGGCGCTGGTCACGGTGTTCGGCGTGGATGCGGCTGGCGTGGCACATCTCTACTGGATACGCACCGGCGATGGTACGCTGATCAAACCGAATCTGGCACCACCGGCGGATCGGACCTTGCACTTCGAAGCACACGAACAGGCCCACAGTGCCTGGCCGATCCCGGCCGACTTAGTGCTAGCGGAAAGTATGCCTCAGCCCGGCGGCAAGGAAGTGGAAGTGTTCTTCTTTTACAGCAAGGAACAAAAAGTTCTGTTCCGTCAGGAAGGCCCCGGACAGATGGTTCTCGACGCCAACCATCCCAGCGCATTACGCATCAACACGCCAGCGTTGGCTAATCTGGTCAATCTGAACGGAAGCCTGCTCGCCATCACCGAAGATGGGCGTGTGGCCCGGCTCGACGCGCAGGGGCAGCTTAACTATGAAGCGGTTAACGAGCATTGGCTCAAGGGGCGTACCCACTGGTGGCAGGATCTGGCTAACATCACCGACAGCACTACCACTCTGGCGGTGTTTGGAGTCAAGGGCACCGACGGCAATAGCCTGCTGCCGGTGTGGTACCACAACGGCCAAGTAGTGGTGGCTTCAGCGGCACTACAGGGCAAATCGTTGCAATTTCTGGGATTCGAAACAGATGGCGCCTCCGCGCGGCTCTTCGAACCCGAAAGCGGCAAGCTATATCGCCAACCAGCCATGACCGCGAATGCGTTAGCCACGGCTTTTGGCGGCGCCAATCTGATACTTAGCGCCTCGGCGCGACTTCCTACTGCCAGTGAGTTGACACCTAAGTTGCATCTCAAGGAAGCGCGACAGGTCGATACCGGCATACGTCTGATCACGGTCAAGGGCGAAATCTTGCTGCGAACCAACAACGGCGAGTTACAGCTAGTTGGCGTTGACAAAGGCTGGCAACAAAACAACTTAACCCAACTGCCACAGGCGCTCACCAAACTCGCCGACCAGTGGCAGGCCAAAGGGATACTGACCTTGCAGGACAACAAGGAACTAGGCTGGTTCGATATCGACAGCGGTCAGGTATTTTGGGGTAATGGAATCCCTGTCTCGAACAATCTGCGCTTTGTGGGGATCGCCGCTGGTGAAAAGACGGCATATGTGTACAGCCCGATGACTCAAGCTCTGTACCAAATCAAGGACGGCAGTGCACAGATGCTCAATAGGTTCACAAGCGTGGAGCGTATCGGTTCTTCCCTTCTACTTCAAGGCGGGGTTGTAGAGGACAGCAAGGACGATCTGACGCCACCGCTCATTGATGGTGTCGACAGCGTGGTACTGCATGGCGGCACCGATAGCGATACCTACCGCCTCAGCCGGGCGATATGGTCCCATTACCGTACGATAGTCATCGATAACGACGACCAGGGCCAAGCCTTAGACCGCCTGATCCTACCGTTGGTTGATCCGGAAAGCATCCTGGTGAACCGCCACGATGACGACTTGATGTTAACCGATTCCAGCAACGGAACGGCCCTGATAGTGCGTCAGGTATTTGACAGTCAGGCTATGTCCCATCGGCATCTGCAAATCGAGCTGGAAGGTTCCTCGTCGGTGATCAACGTGGACCACCTGGTCGAGGGATTTACCCAATGGAATTACACCAAGGAAGGTCTGATGGAACTGTCTTGGGCCAGCAAGCAACCCGTCATCACAACCCATGCCGTTGTCGCTGTCCCGGACACAGAGGGGCCGAGCCTGGTGAAGCTGAGTGGGGCTATGGCTTCGTTCCCTGATACCGGTGGTGCCCGCGACCACCTACCGCAAATCCGTCCAGCTTCGCAGGCTATGCTGACGTCATCACTGATCTCTTAAAGGTCACACGAGAAGCAGCAGAAGGGGCGAAATGCCCTTTCTGTCCGTTTAGTTGTGCCTTTTAGAAACTGTCTAATTGACAGAGGACTCTTAATATTGAGGGAGGAGCTTTTGTAAATAAGAAGTTAGATTTCTAATCTAAAATGAAAAATATAAGCAGATTTTAAAACTGAAATATAATCCATGTGATGATTTAGCATGTATTATTACATATGGCTTTATATTCCTCAGTAAATACTTTCCTATTTTATAAAATAAAATCCTAACATTAACAAGATTAAAATAAATATTTTTAACTTCAAAATTTTGACAAATTTTATAAAAGCGATACACTTAATGTGCAAGTTATTAAATCATGCAAATTATAAAACTATTAAAGAGGGTATTTTTATGTTCAAGAAATTATTGGTAGTCGGAGCATTAGTATCAGGTATTGCATTAACTGGAGGAATTGGGGTTGCATCAGCAAACGTAGATATTAATTGGAGCAACTGTTATAATTCACCTATATCCTATAACGATAGCACGCGTATATATACTAAATATGTTGTTAAAAATGGTGGTCAATCTTCTTTTTCTAATAAATATACAGAGAATGGGATTACATGGTACTTTAAAGGTATAAAAAAATTAGATAATTGTGGATCAAATTATCATGTCGGTAAATATGAAGGTAGAAGATAATAAAACTCTACCGAGAAGCCTCATTAGAGGCTTCCAAACCGCTGACAAACCTCGTTAAAAATAACGAGGTTTTTGCTTTTATCATGAATAATAATATTTCTTATTTTTCCTTATTAACCTTTTCCTACTGCCTTTCAAAACGCTATTAATAAGAACAAAAATGCCGATCTTGAATATCGGCATTTTGCTATAAAAGAGAAGATTAATTTAATGCTTTAACGCTTCAATTTTATCCCGGCTCAGTCCGGTACTGGTGACAATAATGTTCAAACTCACGCCATGCCGTAATAAGGCACGAGCCGTTTCCAGTTTACCTTCTTCTCGACCTTCCTCTCGGCCTTCCTCTCGGCCTAGTTCAATACCTTGCTTGATACCTTGCACGCGCCCTTTTTGTTCAAGCTGTTCTGCAATAGTCATCAACATCGTTTCATGCTCCGGAGATTGTTACTTCAGTCTGACCGGTTTCAGCTTCGCCGGGAAAACGTAAAAGTCCCTTGTATAGCCATCATCCTGAATAAGAACAAAAATGCCGATCTTGAATATCGGCATTTTACTGTGAAAGAGAAGATTAATTTAATGCTTTAACATTTCAATTTTATCCCGGCTCAGTCCGGTACTAGTGACAATAATGTCCAAACTCACGCCATGCCGTAATAAGGCACGAGCCGTTTCCAGTTTACCTTCTTCTCGGCCTTCTTCTCGGCCTAGTTCAATACCTTGCTTGATACCTTGCTCGCGCCCTTTTTGTTCAAGCTGTTCTGCAATAGTCATCAACATCGTTTCATGCTCCGGAGATTGTTCAATCAGTTGATGGACAAAATGTGAGAGATCCAGCGTATGTCCATTCAGTAAAATATAGCGTAACACCACATTGCGCTGCTCGGTTGTATTATACCCTGCATTCAACAGTTCCACCAATTGGAGGAGCCATTCCTGCATATCCCGGCAGCGGATGTGTTTTTGCACCAGCTCCATCAGGGCAACGCCTTTATGTGTCAGGATCTCTTCATCGCTGAGCACGCTGACGTCCACCAACGGAAACGCCTGGCGGTATAAGCGAGCAGCCTGTTCGGGGAGCGTAAAACAATCCAGCCACCGGTTTGAGTAAGGATACGGCCGAACCTCACCATGATAAAACAGCAGAGGCGCCACCAAAGGGAGTTCAGTATGGCCTTTTTTCAGGTGAGCCGCCATGGCTAACATGGCATAATACATCAGCCGCCAGGCCATCAATGGGTCAGGGGTGGATTGATGTTCAATCAGGCAATAGATATAACCTTGCCCCCGGGCCGTTTCAACCGAATACAGAACATCACTGTGCAGTTGACGTAAATGCTCATCCACAAAACTGCCGGGCTCCAGTTTCAATGTGGCTAAATCACACAACAACTGGATTTCTTCGGGCAGATAAAGGGATAAGAACTCCCTGGCCGTTTCGGGCTGCGTTAAAAAATGTTTGAATAATGCGTCATGGTGAGGCCGTTTTTCTTTCTTTGCCACAATCCGTTTCTCTTCTTATCAGGTAGTCATTACTACTCATTGTCAAGGTATAATATCTCTGGAAAACCTGCAACCAAGTTACAAAAAACATCTTCCCATATTTCCTCAGGTAGATCTTTACCGAATGCATTAATAGAAGAGCCTAAAGAATCAAATACCAAAAAAGAAAAAATAAGGAAACATTATATTTACAACAACTACTCAATGAAAGCCATTCATTTAAATGAGTTTTTAACTTGTATTCGCAATAACCACTTTATCAAAATATCGATTACTTATATTTACGCCAATAACAATAAACTTATCAAGCATCGAAAAAAACCAAAATGTTAATTTATAGAAAAATAATTACATCATACTTTTCTTAAATGAAAAAATATATCCAGAAAATAAATGAAGAATTAATATTTTCATTGAAGAAAATTTATAACGGATTTTGCTAATAATCCTACGTCTTAAAACATACTAAAAAAGTATTCTTACAAGTAAAAATAAACCTTGACTTATAATTTCAATTGTATATTTTTAGTGCATAATACTATTTTAAGCTAAATTCAAAACAACAGGTTACTCATTATGGATGCTTTAGATGAATTTTACGAAAGAAATCCTTCGGCCAGAGGATACTTGGATAACAGTAACAATGAAGAAAGAAAACTCCTAAAAATTCAAATGGATAAACA